>JAZOBC010000053.1:0-60964 GCA_045595795.1 Clostridia bacterium
CGCTTTGTTATAAATTTTAAGCTGATAATTATTCATCGGTTAACCTCCATTGAACCACGCGACTATCGCGTGGTTTTCGTTATACAAGAAAATGAGCCTTGTGAACGAAAGTTCACAAGGCTCATTTGATATTTTATTGCCTTTTGTATTATATCTGGGTTTGCCCCAAGACACCTAACTCCACCAATTATTTATTGTTAATTGCTGCCTGAGCTGCTGCCAGTCTTGCGATGGGCACACGGAAGGGTGAGCAAGAAACGTAATCAAGACCAATCTTATGGCAGAACTCTACGCTGGAGGGATCGCCACCATGCTCGCCGCAAATACCAAAGTGCAGCTTAGCGTTAACCGGCTTACCCAACTTAATAGCCATTTCCATCAGCTTACCAACACCGGTCTGATCCAATTTTGCAAACGGATCATTTTCAAAAATCTTGGTGTCATAGTAAGCACCCAGGAACTTACCGGCATCATCACGGGAGAAGCCGTATGCCATCTGAGTCAGATCGTTGGTACCAAAGCAGAAGAAATCAGCTTCAGTTGCAATTTCGTCAGCTGTCAAAGCCGCTCTGGGGATTTCAATCATTGTACCAACTTCATAGGTCAGATTGCTACCTGCTGCTGCAATTTCAGCATCAGCGGTTTCAACAACAACCTTCTTAACAAACTTCAGCTCTTTCACATCGCCTACTAAAGGAATCATGATTTCAGGAGCAACCTTCCAATCAGGATGTTTCTTCTGAACATTGATTGCCGCACGGATAACAGCCTTTGTCTGCATTTTAGCAATTTCAGGATAGGTAACGGCCAAACGGCAGCCTCGATGACCCATCATGGGGTTAAACTCATGGAGAGAGTCAATGATTGCCTTAATCTGGTCAACGGTCTTACCCTGGCTGTCTGCCAGCTTCTTAATATCTTCTTCCGTAGTCGGAACGAATTCATGCAGCGGGGGATCCAAGAAACGAATGGTAACAGGATGTCCCTCTAATGCTTCATAGAGCTTTTCAAAATCGCCCTGCTGAACCGGCAGAATCTTTTCAAGAGCAACTTCTCTTTCTTCAACGGTATCAGAGCAAATCATTTCGCGGAATGCATCAATTCTGTCGCCTTCAAAGAACATATGCTCAGTACGGCACAGACCAATACCTTCAGCACCCAGCTCACGAGCCTTCTTAGCATCAGCCGGTGTATCAGCGTTGGTTCTAACCTTTAAGGTTCTGTATTTATCAGCCCAAGCCATAATTCTACCGAACTCACCGGAAATAGAAGCATCCACGGTGGGAATTAAGCCATCATAAATGCAACCGGTAGAACCATCAATGGAGATACAGTCGCCTTCAACAAAGGTTTTACCTGCCAAAACAAATTTCTTATTCTCTTCGTCCATGTTAATTTCAGAGCAGCCGGATACACAGCAAGTACCCATACCACGAGCAACAACTGCTGCGTGAGAGGTCATACCGCCACGAACGGTTAAAATACCCTGTGCAGCCTTCATGCCTTCGATGTCTTCAGGAGAGGTTTCCAAACGAACCAGAACAACCTTTTCGCCCTTAGCATCCCATTCTTTTGCATCTTCAGCAGTGAATACAATTTTACCGCAAGCAGCACCCGGAGATGCAGCCAGCGCACGTGCCAAAGGCTGAGCAGCCTTCAGAGCAGCAACGTCAAACTGGGGATGCAACAGAGTGTCTAAGTTTCTGGGGTCAATCATGGCAACTGCCTTTTCCTCAGAAATCATACCCTCGTCAACCAAATCGCAAGCGATCTTCAGAGCTGCCTTAGCAGTTCTCTTACCGTTACGGGTCTGCAGCATGTAAAGCTTCTTATCTTCAATGGTAAATTCCATATCCTGCATGTCGCGATAATGGTCTTCCAGCGTGTTGCAGATTTCAATGAACTGATCATAAACCTCAGGCATAACTTCCTTCAGCTGATCAATTTTCTGCGGTGTACGCACACCTGCAACAACGTCTTCACCCTGAGCGTTCATCAAGAACTCGCCCATCAGGTGCTTGTCACCGGTTGCCGGGTCACGGGTAAAGGCAACACCGGTACCGGAAGTATCGCCCATGTTACCGAATACCATCATCTGAACGTTAACTGCAGTACCCCAAGAATAAGGGATATCGTTGTCACGACGGTATACGTTTGCACGGGGATTGTCCCAAGAACGGAAAACTGCTTCAATAGCACCCATCAGCTGTTCCTTCGGATCAGAGGGGAAATCAAAGCCCTTTTCCTTCTTAAATTCATTTTTAAACTGTGCAGCCAGTTCAGCCAGGTCATCAGCAGTGAGCTCTACGTCCTGCGTAACGCCCTTTTCTTCTTTCATTTTGTCAATGAGTTCTTCAAAATATTTTTTGCCGACACCCATAACAACGTCAGAATACATCTGAATGAATCTTCTGTAGCAGTCCCAAGCCCAACGGGGGTTGCCCTTCTTAGACAGAACATCAACAACCTCTTCGTTAAGACCCAGGTTCAAAATGGTATCCATCATACCGGGCATAGATGCTCTTGCACCGGAACGAACAGAAACCAAAAGCGGATTTTCCAAATCGCCAAACTTTTTGCCGGTAATTTCTTCCATCTTTGTGATGGCAACCATAATTTCTGCTTTGATATCGTCATTAATGGTTCTACCGTCTTCATAATACTGTGTACAAGCTTCGGTAGAAATGGTGAAACCCTGAGGAATCGGTAAACCAAGCTTAGTCATTTCAGCTAAGTTAGCGCCTTTACCGCCCAGCAGGTTTCTCATGCTGGCATCGCCTTCTTTGAATAAGTAAACAAATTTCTTGCTCATTCGTTTCCCTCCTATAATATTGTGCTGTTTCCTAAACAGCAAGGAAATAATCCCTAAATTTACCTTTCAATCCTATTTAGTATAACATAACTTTCTCAGAATGTAAACCTTTATTTTGATTTTTTTGCATTTTCATCTTATTTAATTGATTTTCTTCTCAAAATATGTTACCATTTTAGTATATTTCACCACAAAATCAAAAAAACTAACGTAAAATAGGAAAAAAGGACGATCGTAATGCAAACATTTAAGGATTTATATAAAACACTGACCAAGGCAGCATTGCAGAAAGAATTAGAAAAGGCATTGGCGCGTTTGGAAAAGGGCGATTTCGACAGTCACCATCTGGATTGTCTCTTAAATCCAAAAGATAACCCGCCGGTTTGGTCAACCAAAAGCTGTACCTGCGATGACAGTAGCTGCGACTGCCTGAGTGCATGCAGCTTCGGTGCACTGTCGCGAAATGAAAAAAACGAATTGGTCATTAATGGTGATGCCTGCCAAAGCTGCGGTGCATGCCTTGCCGCCTGCAAAAGTGACTGTTTAACAGATGCCAAACAAACCCTACCCCTTTTAAAAGAAATACAAGAAAACAACCGCCCTGTTTACGCCATGATTGCCCCGGCCTTCATCGGCCAGTTCCAGCAGAATGTCACCCCGGGTAAATTACGTACAGCCTTTCGGCTGTTAGGCTTTGAAGGCATGGTTGAGGTGGCGCTGTTTGCCGATATTCTGACCTTAAAAGAAGCACTCGAGTTCGACCGCAGCGTTAAAACCGAATCCGATTACATGCTCACCAGTTGCTGCTGTCCTGTTTGGCTTGCCATGTGCCGCAAGGCAGGACTCATGGAACACATCCCCGGCTCTGTTTCGCCCATGGTAGCCTGCGGACGCAGCATCAAACGTCTCCATCCCGATGCCGTAACGGTATTTATCGGCCCTTGCATTGCTAAAAAATCCGAAGCCAAAGAAAAAGACGTTGCCGATGCAGTGGATTACGTGCTAACCTTTCAGGAAATTCAAGAAATTTTTGATATTGCAGGCTTAGACCTCCCTAACCTCCCCGAGGATGACAGAGAGCACTCCTCTACTGCCGGACGTATTTATGCCTATGCCGGTGGCGTCAGTGATGCTGTACACGACTGCCTTGAGCGTCTGCGCCCGAACCGAACCATTCCTCTCACGTCCCAGCGTGCCGATGGCGTGAAGGGTTGCCGTGATCTCATAGACCAAGTCCTAAGCGGCAACCTCACGGCAAACTTCTTAGAGGGCATGGGTTGTGCCGGCGGTTGCGTCGGCGGTCCTAAAGTGCTGCTCGACGTAAATGACGGTAAGGAGCATGTGAAAGATTATGGAGCCAAAGCTGCCTATGCCTCTCCGGCAGAAAATCCATATGTCATTGAACTTCTGCACCGCCTCGGTTTTGCCACTATTGATGAGTTACTTGAAAAAGATGATATCTTTACGCGTCATTTTACCGATACAACCTCTACCAAACAGGTGGGAAATGAATAATGGAAACAACACAAAAGGCTGTCTCACATTGTGAGACACCCTTTTGTCCTGCCGAACTTGTTTAGCACAAAAATCATTCCACTGTTTCCACAGTTTCTGCCACAACAACTTCCTCTTTTTTAGACTTTTTGCCTTCTCTCTTTTTAAAGAAATCAGCAACCTTTTCAAGCAGTGTGGGAACCTTTTCAATCAGGTCATCCACCGGTGATGTTGCCTTATCAATCGGCATTAGGCGAATCTGACCCTGACCTACCACCATGAAGGCAACCGGCTCAATCACAGCACCGCCGCCGGAACCGCCACCAAAATTTGCATGAGCCTCCGGTGCCAGCTGTGAACGTTCACCAAACTCACTGCCCCCTGCTCCAAATCCAAAAGAAACCTTTGAAATGGGAATAATCACGGTTCCGTCCGGCGCATTCACCGCGCTACCCACAATGGTGTTCACATCCACCATTTCCTTAATGCTGCTCATCGCTGTTTCCATCAATCCCTTAATCGGATGTTCTGCCATCTTAAACACCGTCCTTTATAAATTTTCTGTCGTATATGAAACGAAGGCGGTTAAACCTCCGTCATAGCCTCCTTGGTGGAGGATATATGACTCTTCATTATATTGACCAATCGAATGATTTTTAATACGAATCGAATCGCATCAAACAATTTAAAGCAAAAGGTGGCCTTGATATGTATCTCCATACACGCCTGCGTAAAATCAGGCTGCACCTTAAGCGTTTTCTTTCGAACACCCAATGAAGTGTCTGCAATTTTCATCAGCAAACTGCCTGCCGTCCAAACTGCGCCATTTAAAATCCCTGTAGTTGCAGGGTTTTTCGTTCCATAGAAAATGGTAAAATACAGTTCATGACAAGAAAAGCGTTTCTTCAACTCTCCAAGCAGAGCGTGAAAATCCTCGCGTACTTCACAATACCCGCGATACAACTCCTTGGAAAACGTAATAAATTTTTTGGGTGTCAATGATTTCTTTTCCTGTTTTTCAACTGCCATTTGCTTTTTATCTGACTTCTTTTTTGGCTTTTTCTCAAGCGGAATCCAAATCGAAAACGGAATGCCCAACAGCCGGCAACGAATCCGTAGCTTTTGCACCCCATTATTATGCAAATAGTCCACGCCAAGCAGCGTCGGCACAAACAAAAGCAAAACAAGCAGCAAAACCACGCCGCCTAATATGGAAAAAAGCAGCATAGCACCACCTCAATCCTCATAATCAGCAATAGTTTCCCCCGAATCCTCCTCATTTATGCGGAGCGGCTCCGGGTCCGGCAAACCGGATAAAGAAGAAAGACCAAAGGAACGCAAGAATTCTTGCGTAGTTACATATAAAATCGGTCTACCGGGTGCATCTAAACGGCCATGCTCCTCAATGAGCCCACGCTCAATGAGTTTGTTAACCGGCCCATCTGAATTCACACCACGAATAAACTCAATACTCGATCGAGTCACCGGCTGATGGTAGGCCACAACCGCCAACGTCTCAAGGGCCGCCGGTGATAAATTCTGCCGCCGTTTCGGTTCCTTCAGGCGCTGTATGTAAGGAAAAAATTCCTCTGCGGTGCACAGCTGATAGCTGTCCTCCAGGCGCAAGATTCGCAAACCACGACCATCTTTTTGATAGCTTTGGTTCAGTTCCTCCGCAACCTGCTCAATCGCCTCACAAGAGGCCTCCATAATCTCTGCAAGCTGATCAATCGGCACACTGTCTCCTGCCGCAAATAAAATACTTTCCAAAAGACTGCAAGGATTAAAATTCATTGGTAATCTCCCCGTCTTTAATTTGTGTTAGAAAAATCCCGCTATCTGTAATTTCTGCGGTTACTAAATGCAAACGTATCATCTCTAATATGATTAAAAATGATACCACAATTTTCGGTTTTGAGTCAAGTCCCGAAAACACCTGACTAAAAGCCACACGCCCTTTACCCAACAATCGTGACTTAATGTGAGATACGCATGTCTTTGATGATACCTGTTCATGACCGCCAATACCCACAAAAGAAGTCTTCGGTGGTGGCTCTTTACGCTGGGTTTTAATCAAAACGTCTGATAGCGCCGCAATCAGCTGCTCAACGTCAAAGGCTTGATCGCTGTAATCCGGAGGTGCCTGCGCAATATTGTCCGGCTCCTTAAAAAACATAAACCGTCCGTCACCCTCATGCTCCTTTAAAAATCCGGCAGCCGCCTTCATTTTTTGATATTCTAAAAGCCTGTCCGCCAAATTTTTGCGAGGATCTTCTTCCTCTTCTTCATGGCGCGGTAACAGCATCTGAGACTTAATATATAAAAGCTCCGATGCCATAATCAGAAACTCGCTGGAAAGCTCCATGTCAAAAGCCTGCATCTGTTCTAAATATTCCATATATTGCGCCGTAATACGCTCAATGGGAATATCATAAATGCTCACCTTATTTTTCTTCAAAAGGTGCAAAAGTAATTCCAGCGGTCCCTCAAATACCTCCAAGCAAAAGGATAATCCTTCCTGCATGACTCACACCGCCTATCGAGAAGAGTAATACATTAAACACTGCTTGACCGGCACCACCAATAATTGGGTCTAACACGCCCAGTCCCAGTGCCACCAGCAGCACAATCCAACCTAAATGCTCATAGCGCATAATATCATAAAACAAGCGCGGCGGCAAAAGGGGCAGAAAAATTTTAGAGCCATCAAGAGGCGGAATGGGAATCAGGTTAAACACACCCAAACCGATATTAAGCCAAATAACACTACATAAAAAGAGAACTGCAAGCACTACCAAATAACTATCCATATAGAACACGTGAGTCATATCAAGTATTTTAAAAATCACTAATCCCAAAAACGCCAATATAAAATTCGAAACAGGTCCTGCCAAAGACGTCAAAATCATACCCCGTTTCGGATTTTTAAAATAACGCGGATTCACCATCACGGGCTTTGCCCAGCCAAAACCAAAAAACATAAGGCATAGAGCACCCACAGGGTCTAAATGACGAAGCGGATTTAAAGAAAGACGCCCCATGGCTTTTGCGGTTTTATCACCTAAGAAATAAGCCGCATAGCCATGACACATTTCATGCACAGAAATCGCAAGCAAAACCGCAACAGCACGTATTAATATGCCAACAATATCAAAATTTCCCAGCCTGAACAATTCTTCACTTCCCACACATTAAGTCTTTCTTTTATTATACAATATCTTGTGGTTTCTGTAAAGCAAAAACACAAAAAATTCATAATATTTTTAACAATTTCCTCCATAAAGTACGTTGCCGCAAAGAACGGATTCATTCGTTCCGTTGCAAAATATAATGTAAACCTTTCAAATTCGCTCTTTTCCATACAAAAAAGTGTTCCGGCAGCTATTTACCACCGGAACACAAAGGAAAAGCTTATATCAATTCAGTATATTCCAAATCTGTTCCTTGCCCAACATTCGGAAATCACTTTCTTGTTTAGAAAATTGTTTCGCTTCAATAGGCTCAAACACTTCGAATGCTGTCTTGACCGTCTAAGTCGTTATCTCAGCTTTTGGATTGCGATACGGAGCGTTCCGCCATCTCAATCGCTTTTGTCACCATGTTGCCACAGTCACGGGACGATACGTCCCCCCAACCGCCGTTTTTCCTAACATTTTCATAAACGCCAAGCTCTTTTGCGATCTCTTCCTTTAACTGATTGGACATGATTGATCGTCTGCTCACTGTTTACACTCCTTAGTTTCTAACCCTTTTCCCTGCCTTACTTTGTTTCATCAAAAGATTCACACTGCAAGGCTTTTTCATTTGATAGAATCAAGTAACCTTGCGGCTACAATCATAGTATAGGCAACTTGCAAAATAAATACACTGGAAATTTTTTTAAAATTAAACCGTCAAAACCCCTTGTTCTGACTCAATGAGTAGAAGAATCTGTTCTTCGTTGCCTGTCTCGCAATTAATATAAATCAAAAAGTTTTGGTCACGGTAGCGCCCCTTAAACTCATAACACAGCACCTCTCGCATGCTGTCTAAGGGAATCAGGGCAAGTCCCACACCCTCAACAGCAACGTGAGGGTTTAGATGGCTTCTTGCCTCACCTTCCGTCATCACCTCCTCCGGAAACGTCCGAAATTTGTGGCTCATCAAATATCCTTTTGCCTCATAGCCAATGATTTCGCCATTATCCAGCGCCACCTTCACCTTAATCAAATCCGAATACAGCGTCACACCGTTTTGCACAGCTGCGAAGTTAATGGTTGCCATGTTTCCGTTCGTCTCATAATAACTGCTTTTCATTGAATAAAGACCTTGACGTTTTAAAAATTCCTCTGCCAAATCCGTAGCCTGCACAACGCTCATGTTGTTTTCGCGAATCACTCTGTTATCCAACATATACACAACATATCCGCCCTGACGGCTGACAGAAATAGAGACCTCTCGTTTTTCATCATCCATCATAGCTGTAAAATTGTAAGTCGCAATAGTGCCCTCTCCTTCACCAACATACGCAAGATTCTGCGCTCTCTTTTCGCCGACAAAGCTCATCGCAACGGACATTGCCTCCTCACGGGTAAAAGTGGGACGATTCTCAAGCATTGCAGGCTCCATGGTTTCTATGTGCTCAGAAAAAGGCCCGTCATAAATCAGAGAAGGATAATCCTGAAACGATTTCTCAAGACTTTCCATACCGCCTTGTAGACTGACAGGTTCTGCCGCATACGCTTTTCCACTGTCATCCCCCGTTTGAAAACGAATCTGCCCTGCACTGATTTGTTGTTGCATTTCCGTTAATTGCGTATTCACTGTTCCAGCATAATCCGAAAGCTTTTGTAAACTCTCATATTCCTCCTCTGTAACCATAGCCTCGTTAATTACCTTGCCGGCTAAATACGAGGTATAGTCTCCAATCTGAGACAAAAATTTTGAAGTCGCTGAAAGGTCAGGGACTGAAAGTGGCAACTGTGCCAGATTTGCCTTTGCTGCCGCCGTCTGCATATAAATTTCCGATGAAAGTGCCGCCATCTGTCCCGGTGTTGACGCTAACATAGTTTTTTTGAGCAAAACGTCTATATCCTGGATATAGTCTGTCATTTCATAAAATGAATACACATACCGATTCTGCACTTCCAGTTCTAAATCGCTAGCTCGTTTAAGCTGATAAAGTCCCGCAACCGAAAGGACGCTAAGCAACGTTATCGCAGCAATCAAAAACAAACTGCTGCGCCCATGTCTTCTACTTTCGTTCATCTGTTTTCTCCTATCTGTTTATTTAGCAAATCGATGATTTCCAATCACCCGCACAACCTCTCTGGAAAAAATCCATCGGTTTGTTGTTTTTCTGGGATTGTAATAGTATACGGCACCATTTGAAGGATCCCAACCGTTGAGCGCATCCCAGCAAGCACGATAAACGGTACTGTCCTCACTAATCGGTACGTTAATCTGTCCATCAACCGTCGCCGTAAACGCTCTCGGCTGATAAATCACCCCTGCAATGGTATTGGGAAAAGACGGGTGCTTAACACGGTTTAAAATCACCGCAGCCACAGCCACCTGTCCCTCATATGACTCGCCTCTTGCCTCGCCATTGACGCACCGTGCTAGCAACTGCACATCACTCGAAACCGCACCGGCTGCATATCCTTTTCCGGTTCTTTGGGAATGCTCAAAATAAAAACCGCCAAATGAAGTCATCAGCACAAGGCCGATTGACAATAATGCAATAAATTTGCGTTTCATAAAAACCTCCTGTATCCTCTTTTTCAGCCCCAAAACAGGGAATTTTTATTATTTTCTGCTATTTATTGAAAATTATGCATAGCATTCTCTTTTTCGACTCTGCTGGCATTGTGCAGAATATACAAAAGATTTTTTCGAACATTAGGCATAATATGGAAATTTACATTTTTTTCATCTTTTTGTTGCATTTTGTCGAACAAATATAGTAAACTAAATGGTAGAATATAGTAAAACAATATGGCAGAAATATGAAAAAGGTGGTATTGAAATGGACGCACTCAAGGTTTCGTCGAAATCCAATCCTAATTCCGTTGCAGGTGCTTTAGCCGGTGTTATTCGAGAAAATGGCTCTGCTGAAATTCAGGCTATTGGTGCCGGCGCGCTGAATCAGTCTATCAAAGCGATTGCCATCGCCAGAGGTTTTCTTGCTCCTTCCGGAACAGATTTGGTTTGTATCCCTTCTTTTTCCGATGTTGAAATCAATGGCGAAGAGCGTACAGCAATCAAACTATTAGTCGAACCAAAATAAATTGCATACATAAAAAGGACTGTAACAAGAGGATTTTGCCTTGTTACAGTCCTTTTTTATTCCCCTCTGCAGTTGACATGTTAAGCTCTTTTATGGTACACTAATACAGTCTGTTATCTTACAAAAAACAACACTTCGCCCTACTTTTCGTACGGCATGCAGATATAAAGGAGAAAACATGAATGCAATCGTAATTGGTGGCGGGTTAGCAGGCTGCGAAGCAGCTTGGCAGCTTGCCAAACGAGGTATTACCGTAGATTTATATGAAATGAAGCCCCAAAAGCACTCCCCTGCCCATTCCCTTGATACATTGGGCGAACTGGTGTGCTCTAACTCTCTGCGCGCAGAAGGGCTTGAAAACGGACCCGGTCTCCTTAAAGAAGAAATGCGTTTGCTCGACTCTGTCGTCATGCGTGCTGCAGACCGTTGCCGCGTACCGGCAGGTGGCGCGCTTGCCGTCGATCGAACAACTTTTTCAGAATCCATCACTGAACAAATCACTTCCTGTCCGAACATTCGCATCATCCACGAGGAGTTGACTGAAATCCCCGATGCCCCCTGCGTGGTGGTCGCAAGCGGACCCCTGACCTCAGATGGACTTTTCGATGCCATCGGCAAACTCTGTGGAAATGACCGACTGTTTTTTTACGATGCCGCTGCACCGATTATCACAGCCGAATCCATTGACATGTCTAAGGTCTTTCGCAAAGCACGCTATGATCGAGGCACCGCAGATTATATCAACTGTCCCATGACAAAAGAGCAATATGAAATCTTTTACGAAGCCTTGATTTCTGCTGAAACAGCACATTTGAAAGATTTTGAGAACGACCGCGTTTTTGAAGGTTGCATGCCCGTTGAAGTTATGGCAAAGCGTGGTGCTGAGGCGCTAACCTTCGGACCCTTAAAGCCTGTCGGTCTTGAGCATCCTGAAACTGGCGAGCGCTACCATGCTGTCGTACAGCTTCGTCAGGACAACACAGCCGGCACGTTATATAACATAGTCGGCTTCCAGACGCATTTAAAATTTGGCGAACAAAAACGTGTCTTTTCTCTGATTCCCGGACTTGAAAATCTCGATATAGTCCGCTATGGCGTCATGCACCGCAACACCTATCTAAATGCACCGGGCATGCTTAACACAAGCTATGGTTTTAAAAATCGCAAGGGTCTTTATTTTGCAGGACAAATGACCGGTGTCGAAGGATATATCGAATCCGCCTCATCAGGCATCGTAGCAGGCATCAACGCTGCTCGCCACCTGCTGGGGCAAGCGCCTGTCGACTTTCCTTCATCAACCGCTACCGGTGCCCTATCTCACTATATTGCTCATTTTAGCGGCAAAAATTTTCAGCCGATGAACATCAACTTTGGCATCATCGACTCTTTAGACGAGCGCATTCGCCATAAGCGCGACCGCTATCGAAAAATCTCAGAACGCGCCCTATCCATTATGAAAGGAATTGCAGAAACGTTATGATTAAGTTAGACCGCTTTAATAAAGAACAAAAAGAAGCAATTCTCACCACCGACGGACCTCTGTTAATTTTAGCAGGCGCCGGCAGCGGTAAAACAACTGTCGTCGTCAACAAAATTGCTTATATCTTAGACCAAAAGCTGGCACAGCCATGGCAGATTCTTGCCATCACCTTCACCAACAAAGCCGCCGGTGAAATGAAAGAGCGTATCAATGCCATGATTGGTGATGATGCCGGCAGCATGTGGATTGGCACCTTTCACTCCCTCTGCATGCGAATCTTGCGTCGAGATATTGATAAACTGGGCACTCACGGCAGCGATTTTGTCATCTACGATGCTGCCGATCAAAAAACCTTGATGAAGCGTGTTTTAAAAAGCCTGAATATTGATGAAAAAATGCTGTCCGTCCGTAGTGTGTTATTTGAAATTTCTACGGCAAAGGATGAACTCTTAGGTCCCAATGAATATCTTTCCATGCACGAGGGAAATTACCGAAAAAAACTCATCGGTGAGGCATACCGCCAATATCAGAAACAACTGACTGAATCAAACGCACTCGACTTTGATGATATCATCATGTACACCGTCCGCCTCCTATCACAAGAGCCCGATGTCCTCGCACGCTACCAAAAACAGTTCCGCTATGTGTTTGTCGATGAGTATCAGGACACAAATAATTCCCAATCCATGCTCATCAGTCTGTTGGCTCAAGGCTATGAAAATATTTGTGTTGTGGGCGACGATGACCAAAGTATTTATAAATTCCGCGGCGCCAACATTCAAAACATTTTAAATTTCGAAAAAGATTTTCCCGGCGCCAAAGTCATTAAACTCGAGCAAAATTACCGTTCTACCCAAACTATTTTAAACGCCGCCAATGCTGTCATTGCCAACAACGTCGGCAGAAAAGGCAAAAGCCTGTGGACACAAAACGGTGATGGAAAACTGATTGACCTCTACCGGGCAGATAATGAATACGACGAAGCAGAATTCATTGCCAACCAAATTAAAGAAATTGTGTGCACCGGTGGTCACTTTTCCGACTGTGCCATTTTATATCGCACCAACATCCAGTCTCGTGTCATTGAAACCACATTAAACGGCCACGGCATTCCCTACCGTGTTTTGGCGGGACTTCGCTTTTACGACCGCAAAGAAGTCAAAGACGCACTGGCATACTTGCGTTTGGTGCAAAATCCCAATGATAATATCAGTTTAATTCGCATTGTCAATGAACCTTCACGCAAAATCGGCACCACCACCTTGGAGAAAATTGCTGACTACGCAAACAGAAAAGGCATGAGCATGTTCTCCGCCATGGAAGAAGCAAGCGGTGATCCGGAACTACTCCGCATTGCCGATAAGGTGATGGAATTCGTAAAAATCATCCGCAAAATTCAGGCGCTTTCTACCGATAAAACACCGGCGGAAATCATTGATATTACCTTAGCAGAAAGTGGCTACCGTGCTATGTTAGAGGCTGAAGACTCTGTTGAAAATCAAACGCGCCTCGAAAACCTAAATGAACTCCTCTCAGCAGCGGCCGAATATGAACGAAATGAGGAAGAACCCAGTCTGTCAGGCTTTTTAGAGCTTTCTGCGCTGGTCTCTGACGTTGATAACTACGATGAAACCTTAGACAGCGTTGTACTCATGACCCTGCACAGCGCAAAAGGTCTTGAATTCCCGAACGTATTCCTTTGCGGTATGGAAGAGGGATTATTCCCCAGCCTGCGCTCTGCTACCGATGATGAAATCGAAGAGGAGCGCCGTCTTTGTTACGTCGGCATCACACGTGCTAAAAACCACCTGATCATGTCTCATGCCGGCTACCGTAACCGTTACGGCAGCGGGGGTTATACCATGCCCTCTCGATTCTTAGAAGAAATCCCTATGGAATACATAAACGCCCTTGTTAAAGAACCGGAGCGTATCACAGAGGTTCCCAAAAAGAAACGGGATTATCAATTCTATGATGATACCCAATCCCTGCTTTCTGCCCTTTCAAAAGATAAGGAACAGAAAAAAATCGCTTCTTCTCAATACGCACCCGGCGATGTGGTGTCACACAAAAAATTTGGCAAAGGTATGATTCTGTCTGTCACGCCTACCGGTAGTGATGTACAGTTAGAAATAGCCTTCGATGCGTTCGGAACCAAAACGCTTCTTGGCTCATTTACAAAACTCACAAAAGAAAATTAAGTGTCCAGGCAATATTTTTTCGCTAACTGTTTATAATAATCTTAGAACAGGGTGCCGTCACGTTGCATATCGCACCGACGGCACCCTGTATTTGTACAAAACAGGAGGCGTATATCTTGTTCAACACGATTTTAATTCTCTTGCAACTATTCCTGACTCTCGTCATGGGAATTTATTTTCTGAATATGCTTCGTGGACAACATAACAGCAAATCCGGCATTGAAAGCGACTCCCTGCGTGAATTGGAAAAGCTTCGCCGCCTCAAGCAAATCAAGCTAACGCAGCCTCTTTCGGAAAAAACGCGCCCCACAGACCTTTCCGAAGTCATCGGCCAGGCAGACGGCATCAAGGCACTTAAAGCAGCTCTCTGCGGTCCCAATCCACAGCATATCTTGATTTACGGGCCACCCGGCGTCGGTAAAACCGCTGCCGCTCGAGCTGTTCTGAAAGAAGCGATTGCGTCTGAACATTCCCCATTTCGCCAAGGTGCGAAATTTGTCGAAATGGATGCCACCACCCTCCGCTTCGACGAACGCGGCATTGCCGACCCCTTGATTGGCTCTGTTCATGATCCCATCTATCAAGGTGCCGGTGCCTATGGCCCTGCCGGTGTTCCTCAGCCCAAAGCCGGTGCTGTCACTAAAGCGCACGGCGGCATCTTATTTTTAGATGAAATTGGCGAACTGCACCCTACACAAATCAACAAACTCCTCAAGGTGTTAGAAGACCGCAAGGTCTTTTTGGAAAGTGCCTATTACACCACCGGCAATCGCGATATTCCTCCTCATGTGCATGAAATTTTTCAAAAAGGTCTGCCGGCAGACTTCCGACTAATCGGTGCCACAACCCGTAGTCCTGAGGACATCCCACCTGCCATCCGCTCTCGCTGTGTCGAAATCTACTTCACACCTCTTTCAGCGGCTCAACTGCGTTTAATTGCCGAAAATGCTGCTAAAAAAGGTGGATTTACCATTGATGAAAACGCCCTATCCTTAGTCTGTACCTATGCACAAAACGGACGCGACGCCGTCAATATGATTCAAATCGCCGGTAGTGTTGCTATGCTTGAACAACGACTTCATATCGGTATCGGCGATGTGGAATGGGTGGCTGAGTTCGGACATTACACGCCACGCTATGAAAAAAAAGTCACCGACGATACCGCCATCGGTCTTGTAAACGGCTTAGCCGTCTTTGGTGCTTCAAGCGGCATGGTCATGGACGTAGAAGTGACTGCAACCCCCTGCAAACCCGGCATGGGAAAATTGATTGTTACAGGTATTGTAGAGCATCAGGAATTAGAGGGCAGAGGTCAGCGACTGGTTCGCAACAGTTCTGCACGAGCCTCCGTTGAAAATATGCTCACAGTCCTGTCTCGTCTCCACCATATTGATACCACTGCCTACCACCTGCACATTAACTTCCCCGGTGGCACACCCATTGACGGTCCCTCTGCCGGAACAGCCATCATGACTGCCGTTTATTCCGCCATCACAGAAAAACCCGTTTCAGCCCGTGTGGCTATGACGGGCGAAATATCCATTCTCGGCAAAGTGAAACCCGTTGGTGGTGTTGCGGCAAAAATAGCCGCTGCAAAGGAAGCCGGCGTAACAACAGTATTCATTCCAAAAGATAACAGCCGCGACATGTTCCACATGACCGGCATAGAGATTATTCCTGTTGAGCACATCAGTGAAATTTTTAATATCCTGTTTGAAAATAGTTCTGCTCACCTGTCCCAATCCAGTACAGCTGCAGCAGCCCCTTTGGGCTTAATCAGCGCCAAAGGTTCCGATACTGCCCATCAGGAAGTTTAAAAACAAAGAACCATCTGCTCCACGGCAGATGGTTCTTTGTTTCCACTCATATTGCACATAACATACAAGTTTAACGTGCCAAACCTCAAATCTTTCTTTTTTTTGTAATAAAGTGCCTCCTTTATCAATATACATGTAGTAACATGTACGATTCGCGATGCAGTAAAGGAGGAACGGTCATGGAAAGCTATAATATATATCAAGATATAGCAACCCGGACAAACGGCGATATTTATGTGGGTGTGGTAGGCCCGGTCAGAACAGGAAAATCTACCTTTATTAAAAAATTCATGGATCTTCTGGTCATCCCCAACATTGAAAACAGCTACAGCCAGGAGCGCGCCAAAGACGAACTGCCACAAAGCGCAGCCGGAAAAACCATTATGACAACTGAACCAAAATTTATCCCCAACGAGGCGGTTGAAATCACGCTTGGTGAGCAGTCAAAAATGAAGGTACGCATGATAGACTGTGTCGGCTATATTGTAAACAGCGCGCAAGGACATTTGGAAAACGAAGCGCCCCGCATGGTGAACACACCATGGGCAAAGGATCCCATTCCTTTTGGAGAAGCAGCTGAAATCGGCACGAAAAAGGTTATCAATGAGCACTCTACCATTGGACTTTTAATCACCACCGACGGTAGCATCACAGACATTCCCCGTCATGATTATGTTGAAGCTGAAGAACGCGTCGTGCAGGAGCTCAAAGCAATCGACAAGCCATTTGTCATCGTGCTAAACACCAAATACCCGACAAAGCCCGAAACTGAAGAGCTTCGCAGCTACTTAGAAATGCAGTATGGCGTTCCGGTTCTTGCCATTAACTGCGCTGAAATGACAGAAACCGAAATTCACACCATCATGCGGCAAGTGTTGTTCCGCTTCCCCATCCGCGAAATCAGCATCTCCATGCCCAAATGGATTGACGTATTAGAAGATGGACATTGGCTGAAAAAAGGCATGTACGACTGCATCTGTCATGCCATCTCAGACCTGCACCGCATAGACAGCTTAGAAACTCTAAAGGTCAAACTCAGTGAATATGAGCATGTTAGACGCGCTGAAATCACCGAAATCAACTTAGGCACCGGCACTGCTAGCCTATCGCTGTCTACAAATGAAGGTCTTTTCTATCAAATCGTAAAAGAATCCTCCGGTTTTGATATCGACGGTGAGGATAAACTCATGGCATTACTCTCTGAAATGGCAGTCATAAAAAAAGAATATGACAAAATTTCCTACGCTCTTCACGAAGTGCAACAAAAGGGTTATGGCATTGTCACTCCCACCATTGATGAACTTCGCTTAGAAGAGCCCGAAATTGTGAAGCAAGGCAGCCGTTTTGGTGTAAAACTCAAAGCCTCTGCCCCCTCTATTCACATGATCGCCGCAAACATTGAAACCGAAGTCAGTCCCATTGTCGGAACCGAAAAACAATCTGAGGAACTGGTTCATTATTTGTTAGAAGAATTTGAAAACGACCCGAAACAAATTTGGGAATCCAACATCTTCGGAAAATCCCTGCACGAACTTGTGAACGAAGGATTGCATAACAAGCTCTACCGCATGCCTGACGAAGCACAAATGAAACTGCAGGAGACCCTGCAGAAAATCATCAACGAGGGTTCCGGTGGACTCATTTGCATTATTTTATAAAAAAAGCAGTAGCAAAACGGACGAACGTTTTGCTACTGCTTTTTTACTAACCAAAAACTATTCCTCTGCCTCTGGCTTTTTGGGAACAGCGCTGGCAGACATATTCATTTTAGCATCATCCAACAAGTCCGTGGTCAGCATACGAATCGCGGCAATTAAAGGCACACCGAAAATCATTCCGGAAATACCAAACCAACCACCAAAAATCATAATGGCAAAAATAACCCAAAACGGGCTTACGCCCACAGAGTCACCTAAAATCTTCGGTCCCAACACAATACCATCAAACTGTTGGAGAAGGAAAATAAATAAGGCAATCCAGATAGCCGGATAAATTCCCTGCACAAGTAATGTAACCAAAACCGGTGGTACAGCACCAATAAACGGACCAAAGTAAGGGATCATGTTAAATACCATGACAATGACCGCCATCAGCGCTGCATAAGGTGCGCCAAGAATCAAAAATCCAATCAAAGCCATAATGCCAATAATTAAGGAATCAATCATTTTTCCAAAGAAAAACTGATAGAAAATGCCGCTGATTTTATGCACATATTTACCCATTGCCGTTAGCGTTTTCTTTTTCACAAAAAGTCCAAAGATAAATCGAACAATACGAAACAGCGTCTCTTTCTCAAACAAAGCATACGCGCAAATGACAATGCCCATCACCCACTCAAACAAGACATTGGTAACGCCTTTGACTCCTTCTACATAGCTCCACACGTCCTGCATAACAATCTGCTGCAGAATCTTCGCTACGTTGATGTTGTCAATGATATCATCAACTCTGAAGCGGTGCAGTAGTCCGCCTTCTTTGGTCAAATTCTCCGAAAACGTCTCAAGTTCTTTGATATATTCAGGAACCCGCTTCACAAAATCTGCCACACTGTCGGAAATAGCCGGTAAAATAAAGCTGAATGCCAAAACTAAAAGTGCAAGAAAAACAAAATACACCACTAAAATTGAGATGCCTTTCTTTCTCTTCAAAAGCCATCCTTTCTTTGTTTTGGAAATAGCCTGTTCCAGTTTGACCGTTGCCGGATACAGAAAAAATGCCAAAATAAAGCCAATGACAAACGGTGTAAACAAAGATAAAATCTTTCCTAAAGCAGAAAAAATACTGCCCAGATTATCAAAGGTTTTATATACGATAATCACCGCCACTGCAAACAAAAAAGCACCAAACCATTTGCGCCAGTTCGTATGATTTTTTTCCAATGTTCTCCCTCCTATTTCGTAAATCGTTTTACAACATAGTCATGAGCTGTCTGCTCAAGAGTATCGTCCAGCGGTGCAAGACAGACTTCCTCGCCATACTTCCTACTGAGTGCCCGCTTGATGATTGCATCCGTAAGTTTTGGATTTTTGGGCAGCAGTGGTCCATGCAAATACGTTCCAAAGATATTTTTATATTGCACACCGCAAATACCGTCTTTGCCATTATCACCAAACCCACAGCAAATTTTTCCCAATGGGCTGCTGTTTCCAATATAAGTTCTACCACTATGATTTTCAAATCCCACGATTGTCATAGCCTCTCCATCAATCACAGCATCTGCCACTACATCACCAATCAACCGCTTCTCGTCATGTTCTGTGTACATGTCAATAAGAGAAAGTCCGTCGATACGCTCATCAGCAACCTCATAATAGTGTCCCAAAAGCGGATATCCGTCACAAAGTGCCAGCAAAACACCGCCGGATTCTACATACTCCTTTAGGTGATCTTGCGCCTTCATCAGTCGTTTACAAGCAGCCAGCTGATCGCGTTCAGACCCGCCACCTAACAGCACGATATCAAGTGAAGAAAAATCAATTTCGTCTTCCTTGCGAAAGATTTTCACATCCGCCGAGATACCACGCCACATAAGACGGTTTTTCAGCGTCAAAATGTTTCCCCGATCGCTATAAACATTTAAAAGTTCCGGAAACAGATGCCCGATTGTAATCATTTTATTTTCCACAACCCGCGCCCTCCATTTCTTTTAAAATGGCCTGCGCCGTAAATACAGCGGTATAATTCGCCAAAGCGTAGCATATTTCTGCCTCACCATCGACCAAAGAGGCCAAGGCTTCCTTCATATCATAAATCGTCCGGCATCGTTCTACCGGAAACTCTGCATACTTCATCCTCAGTGCCAATTCATCGGCACGAGAGCCCGTAACAACAATGTTTGAAACACCGCAGTTTGACAGTTTTTCAAACTCAACATCCCAAATCCATGAAATATCCCGACCGTCAGATGGCTGATCATTGACCGCCAGCAAAACATTCTTCTGTCTGCTGTCCTGCGTCACAGTCGCCACTGCCTGATTAAATCCTGCGGGATTTTTCGCCAGATTTAAAATAACTGGTTTACCAACAGAAAATTCTTCCATGCGTCCAATTTGAGGCTGATAAGCTTTCAAAACCGCTTGATGGTCCGGTAGCTTGTCCATAACCAAAGCCGCCGCAGCATAGGATAAAGCAATGTTATAGATATTATAAAAGCCACGGTAATGTACCTGAAACGGGATGGAAGTTTCCAAATAATCCAAAGTGAATGTAAGACCGTTTGAAAGAGAAACATCATGCACCCGAAAACTAAGCGCAGGTCTTACCCAACCACAACCGGGGCAACTGAATTTTCCCAACTGGCTATAGTGGTGGTATTCATAAACAAGACCCTCACCACAGAAAACGCAGGACTGTCCTTCTTGTTGCTCATTCTGATCTGCGCCGGCATCCTCATCCACACCCATATAGAAGCAAGAATGTGTTGTATCCTTACCGAATTGTGCAACCAACGGGTCATCGCCATTTAAAATTAGTCTCGCATCCGGTGCCATTTCTAAGGCTCGTCGCAGAAAATCCGCCGTTTGCTCAATTGCACCGTAACGATCCAGCTGATCACGAAATAGATTGGTCATCACAACCACCGTGGGGGTCACATAGCGAAACACCTTAACACAAGACGCTTCATCAACCTCAAGGCAAGCATAGTCTGCACGCAGTTTGCCAAACAAATTTGCCTTTTCCGCGAAAGCACAGCAAACACCCCAAATCATGTTGGCACCAATTTCATTACAAACCACACAATGCCCGGCAGAGCGAATAAACGCTGCCAACAAGTTGTTGGTTGTGGTTTTTCCGTTCGTACCACACACCACAATAATATCTTTTTTCACCTGACGAGAAAGCATAGTCAGCATGGAAGGGCAAATTTTCATTGCCAACTGTCCCGGCATAGATGTGCCTCTTTTTCCCAAAATACGGCTACCAATAATCGCCAACTTACAAACCCAAATAGCAAGAATCAAACGAATCTTCATTGTCGCTCCTTATCCGTAGCAAAACTACCGCATAATATCATTTTATATATTTATTATACACCTTTTCGGTCGTAAATCAACCCTTTTTAAACGCGATTCCTAAATTTCTTACCGGTTGTACCTTTTCACTCCGGGCAATCACCAAATCGTTCCCACAGCATATCATGTAGTATAACAACAAAAAGGAGGTAACGACCATGGGATGCAATAACGGTTTATTCGGTTTTGGTGGTAATAACAGCTGTCTGTGGATCATCTTGATCATCATCCTCATTTCTTGCTGCTGCAACGACTAAGAGATAAGTCAGCCAGGGGGGCTGTCGCGTTTGCGACAGCCCCCCCTTTCTCATGTAAAAAGGTGCAGATTTTATCAAAATCTGCACCTTTGCAAGCCAATATTCTTTTAAAAAGTTTATACTTTTTTCCTATTCTTTCGCCTGCTGTCACTTTCTCTCCCGGAAATAATACAGGCGCAAATGAGTACCACAACCACACTGAACACAACAGCACAAATTGTCATCCCTATTACAATTTTCATTAAAAAATTACTCCTTCAGTTTTTTAATTAAACGACAGGCATCCATTCCCATTGCTCCCGCTGATATTCATAACCTATATCGTTTAGCCAATAGTTGTGGGTGATTGTTGCTTCCATAACCGTTACATAATGCCACTTATCGTCGTAAAGGTCGTTGTATGGGTTAAATTCAAGTGATTTCACATAGCTTTCAAGAGGCTTTATCCGAATTTTCAGAAGGAGTTTCTGCTGATGAATTCTCTGTGCTTTCTTTTGAGGATTCATTTGAATCGGACGATTCTGTTGTACCAGCGGATGCTTCAGTTTTATCGGAATAAGTATCTGGTTCGCTTGATGCTGAACCGCCGGAACCTCCTGACGTCGAGCTTTCATCTCCTGTTACTTCTAAAGATGAGCCTGCTTCACCTTCTTCGCCAGAAGTTTCCTTCGGCGGAGTTGGTGTAGTGGTTTCGTCATCGCCACCACTTTCAGTATTGGGAGTAGTTTCTTCCGTTCCATTCTCGGTCGAGCCTTCGCCCTCTTCTGTCTCTCCACCTTCGCCACCTTGCTCAATATCGGTATTGTCTTCGTTGTCCGGCTCGGCAGGAGTCGTAGGCTCAGTGTCAGGTTCTGTGTTTTCAGTTTCGCCCTCGGTAGTATCATCGGGATTAGTTTCGGGAGTAGTTACTTCTGTGTTTTCTCCGCCCTTATCATCCGTTCCACCTTCGGTTTCTGTCTTATCCTCGGCATCCGGGATGTCTGTGCCGCCTTCAGGTTCCTTATCTGTACCTTCAGTGCCTTCAGTATCATTTTCTTTGTCGGTGTTATCCTTATCCTCAGGCTCATCCTTTTTATCTGCATCAGTGTTTTCTTTGTTGTCCTCGGATTCTTCATCCTCTTTTTTAACACCCTCTGCAGCGATGGTTATTGCTTCTGCATCACTCAGTAAATCTTTGGATATGGTAAGCGTACCTGTTTCAATATCAAATGTGATTTCTTCGGGGTTCTTGTCGCTGTCTTCTTCACATGTGTAAATGATATATTCCTCAAGGTCAATTGTAATTACAATTGTTTCAGGCAATTCGTAACCTTCACCTGCGGTAAAGGTAATTACGACATCCTCATTAGTCACAATTTCATTATCAGCTAAATCGAATGTAAGGTTTTCAACTTCAAAGTTAAGTGTTGACTTTTCTTCATCAGTAGATTCATCTTTTGTCTCAGTTTCGCCGTTTTCTTCGGTGTTCTCTTCTAAATCTTCGGTTTCTTCTAATTCTTCCTCGGGAAACTCCTCAAAGACATCAAGTAAATCATGACCGTAGATATATCGCTCGATGATTGCTTCAAGGTCTTCAAACGTAGTCAGTCTCTTACCGATGGATACCTTAAGATACTTAATGGGGAATATCTGTTCAAAGACCGCTTCGGGCATATAGTCCGCAAAGTCTTCATAAGTAAATAAACCATATCTTTCGATATCCCGTTCCATCAAGTCGGAATCATATTTCAAACCTTCGTCATATTCGAAGAAGTTGAATAGCCCTGGAATACCACCAGGCATAGAGAACATACCATTTACGAAGTAGTTCAGATGATACTGAGTTGTCATACTATAACAACCTGTGTATTCAACCTCCGCCCAAGCTTTTTCAAGTGTTATCGTTTCATATCCAGAATCTTTTTCTTTTACAAAACGATGTCCTATAAACTCTTCGCAGTTTTCTGCGGTGATATAAACGTACTCATTCAAATCAAGATCAAACAATGCGTGGTCAAAAATAAATTCCTGTATTGTTCCGTCAGAAAACTCAAGGTTTACAACATTCCACTCTGCATCGCCTTCATACTCTGTAAACAATACTGAAGATTCAGTATAGCAACCATTTTCGTGGTCATATACCCTTACCACATCGCCTTGCTGCACATCTTCAATAGGAAGTCGGGAGCCGTCCGCCATAGTGATCAGGGTGCCGGTTGCAAAACAACCGCCAGAGTTACCTCCGCCACTGATCGTTGTAACAGTCTTTTTTACAGTCAATTTTATTGTGAATTGTTCAAGACCAAATATATAAAACTGATCTGTTATGTCATTTCCATTCTTCGTGGCAGTCGTATTATATTTGATTTCTTTTGTAGCGGTTTGTTCATCGTTAGGTACAACCGTGCTACCTCTTCCGTAACTGTACTGCAATCCTGGATGAACATAGTGCGTTCTTGTTTTGCCGTAAATTCCGTAATGCGGAACATAGTTACCTT
This sequence comes from Clostridia bacterium, assembly GCA_045595795.1. Classification (GTDB taxonomy): domain Bacteria; phylum Bacillota; class Clostridia; order UBA1381; family UBA9506; genus UMGS755. Next base: position 23,819 of record JAZOBC010000053.1, read on the forward strand.
CTCCAGGCAAAACGTCAACCCACCAATACCAACGGTCAAACATAGCATACAGTCGTACATTATCCCTGGCAATTGTACTGTCATGCACATAATCTGTCTCAAAAATACTTATATGTCCACTAACAAAATATTCGCCTGTATTTGTTGCATCTAACACAATATTGTATTCACTAAACAAATCATAGAGATGTATATCTGTTGATTCTTCATCTACAAGAATATCTTGCGGCATAACATTAGTTCCACCCGATGCTAAAATACGTTTTTCTGGTACATAGTCCTCGTGATTCATATTGCTGAGTTGTCCATCATATGTGGACGGATAAAATGAACTCTGATCATCGCTAACCCATGTGCCATGTGGGGACCATCCAAGAAAAGCTAATTCAGCGTGGTCAGGATGTGCTTCTGATAATGTTATTTCTTCATCTTCATAAGCATATGCCGTTTTCCAGATGTAATCGTTTCCTGAACTATCGAAAGTATGATAATAAATTGTATACTTTAATGCTTTATAAGTGAAATATCCTGGACCACCGCCATTATGAAGGTCTAGTCTTGCATAGGTTTTGTTTACATTACTTACATCATAGATCGTTCCTCCGCCACCTACAAGTTTTGTAGAATCTATAAACACTTCAACAGTATCTGCATTTGTAACATTAGCATTCGTCCACTGTTTACTAGCATAAATCGTAGTTAACTCATCACAATCACTAAACATTGCTTGTATATCTTTCAATACTGGTGTCGAAAATGAACTTATATCTATTTCTGAAATACTATGGCAAGCATAGAACATATGAGCCATTGTAGTAACCTTTTCAGTATTAAAACTTGAAAGATTAACCGATTTCAATGCTTTACATATATAGAACATAGACCCCATAGATGTTACTTTTTCAGTATTAAAGTTTGAAAGATTAAGAGTTTCTATCTTTTCGCAATGTGCAAACATACTTGTCATAGTGCTTACATTGCTTGTGTCAAAGTTTGACACATCAAGACTATCTACCGACATCCCATAGAACATATGATTCATATCGGTTACATTTGATGTATCAAAATTTGAAAGATTCAGACTTACCAAACCTTTGCATTGTTGGAACATAGCTGCCATTGTTTTAGCATTTGAAGTGTCCAATGTTTCTAGTCCGTTGATTGTCGTAATGTCCGAACAGCCATAGAACATCTTTGAGCAGTCTGTTCCTGTTGCAATGGTATCTTCGCAGAGGACATAGTAGTTTCCTGCTCCATCGTCAAAGAGCTGAATTCCGCCTGTTCCGTCAGCATCCACCTTTGCCAAACATGTCGGCTCCGTCAAGCTCCATGTAAACTGCGGATAATCCGCAGGCTTACCAAAGGTAATTGTCTTTGCAGTTTTAATTCTTGCATTAAAGGTTGGGCCTGCCTCAAGCACTGTCATAACCGCCGGTTCTTCTGGGTCCGCCGCGTTTACTGTCACACCGATATCAACTCCATCAAACGTGCCTTTATATTTTGCAGGGCTGAAATTTGCTCCTATGCAACACACAAGAATCAAAAGGTTGAGCGTTGCCGATAGTATTCTTATTAAATTGTTTTTCTTCACGGGAACACCCCTCCTTATCTGTATGGATTTTTTACCATTTTCTTATTTAGTTTATCTGCTCGGCATAAACATCAAGCGATATGTTCCCATTTATAGCTTCCGTAGCACCGGAAGCATCGAACTTTATTGTTACCGTTGCTGAACTTTGTGCAGCCATTGTTTTTGCACTTGAAAGTGCCGAACCATCTGCATAGGTAATGATTATACCCGATGGGGCAGTAGCAATCAATGAATATTCAATAGCCACCTCAGAATCATTTTTTACTGTATATGTCTGTGTTGTTGTTTCGCCCGCCTCAAGTTCTATTGATGAATTTGAAGATGACATACCAACCTTGAATATAGCCACACGAGCTTCATCGATACTTGTAGTTTTCGTGGTATATTTTGAAAGAGTTACACCTGTTAAAAGAACTGACGCAAGCAGTAAATATGAAATATAAGCGCTTATTGGTAATTTGAACTTGTTTTTTTCGCTTTTATTCATTGCTTACATCCTTTCCTTTTTATTTTTTCTCTTCCTCGTTTTTAAAGAATGAGGGAAGAGCAATAATTGCAAATGCGCCTAAAATTAAAATCATAATACCAAACGGTGACTGTAAATATTCCAACACAAGGCCAACATACGGAATGGTGAAAACTACCTTGCCGGCAATTTGCTTGCTTGTTACAGACTCTTTGTCTTCCGCATTATTCGCGTCTCCTTTGGTAACAAACCCTGCATCTGTAACACCTGCTATTCTATGTGTAACAAGGCTTTTACCATCTATAAAGCTTATTACATCGCCCTTTTTATACTCGTTCTGTTCTTTTATAATAATCATATCGTTTACACTAATATGAGGCTCCATGCTACCCGATATAACAACGGCAGTAGAGTAACCGAAAATATTCGGATAAGGGTTTTTAAAAAAATGCTTATTTATTATCAGATACAGATTTGAAACAAGCAAGAACGCTAATATAACTGATATAATGACAGATACGATTTTGTATGTTATTTTTAATACTTTCATTTACTCAGCCCCGTCCATTTTTTTGTTGACTTATTATGTTTGTGATTGGTGGATGCCTCGTAAATATCATAATATGCCCAGTATTCATTATCCATCACATCGGCAAACTGTGTGAACTTGCTGATATTTTTATCTATATAGGACTTATCAGGATATCTTTCCAAAATCCTATTAACAAGTGAAACACTTTCTGCTCTTGTGATATGGTTATCAGGCTTCAATGTTTTATCCGGATAGCCTTTAATATATTCTTTTCGCACAGCTTTTCTGATTGTATCGTAAGCCCAGTGGGAACTATCAAAATCCAAAAAATCAATATCCGTCATTTGCAGTTCTTTACCCATTGTCTTTTCGGCGTATCTCACGCAGATCGCTGCAAATTCTGCTCTCGTAATGTTATCATTTGGTCTGAAATAACCATCATAGCCAAAGATTATATTTTTATCCTCAAGGTAAGAAACATACTTTGCGTACCATTCATTACTTGGAATATCCTTAAATCCTGTGCTGGTATCCTTTAACTTGCTTTCGTCATAGTTTGCCATAATTCGTGCGAAGATTGTTGCTGCTTCAGCTCTTGTTATGGATGCTTCAGGGAAGAAGTATCCGCCGTCACGACCTACAACATACGGCTCATGTGTAAGTGTTTTGCTACTAGAACGATAAATAGTGTATCTATCAATATTTATCTTTAAGTAAAAATCATATGTAACGTCACGACCGACAGCTTCATTACCGAATGCTGTGTCATTTTCGTCTGTGTTTGTATTCCAACCCCACTTGATAATAAGGTCCTGATGTTTTTTACCATCAATTTTGCCCTTATACGCATTGAGGAGTGTTTGTTCATTTTCTGCAAGCTTCTCTGATTTAAGCTCTGTATCAAACAAATCATAGTCTGTTTCGTTTATAGCAACGATGGCGATTGTTTCAGCGTCTTTAATTTCAAATTGAAGAGGAACATTGTCTTTGTTTTTGCAATAAAGATATATACTATACTCAATCTCGTTATTGTCTTGATTATCTATGCGAATTTTATATTCCTCATCTTTTAACAGCGGATGAATAAGTGCTGTTTCACCTTCAGGAACTTCACCAAAAATATTTAGTTTAGTTTCGTTTTCTTTTTCGGTATGTGTATCCCAAGTTAGCTCGTATGGTTTATATGTTGCAGTTCTCTTTGGAGGAAAAGGATCGTCCGCAAATGTAAAATACATCACGAAAACTGCGGATATTGCAACAAACATTGCAAGAACGCAGATTGTCGCTAACATATTATGTGGTTTTTGTTTCATGCAATGCCATCCTTTCGTTTCTTATTTAGTAAAGTGTTTATGAAAATATAAATACTGGTTTTATCTCCGTTTATTTATGTTTTAATAAGCACTCTACTAGCATTGATTTGCACCCTTGCCTTGCCGCAAGGCAAGGGTGCTTTACTCAATAGCATCATTTATGTATTGTGTTGATTAGTTAATCTGTGTTACAGTTGTTGTGATATCAAGAGCAATTTCTGCTGCTCCTGCATTACCAAGAACGGTATCTTTCGCATCATCATTACCTTCAAATGCCCAAGCCCATGAAACTACAGGGCAAGCACCTGTTTCACCTGAAAGATCTGTTCCGGGTTCATAATCTTCAGTATATGCTTCGATTGCTTCCTCAACTGCTGCTTCAAAATCTGCGGCTGATGTAAAGGCGTCACCATCTATAGCTGTTGTTCCAACTGTGATTACGATAGGACAGTAATAACCGCTTGCATCCCAACCTGTGAGTGTAAGATCTGCATCATTTGTTACGCGAACTGCTACTTCAGGTGTGCCTGAAAGAGCAACTTTGGTAAGCGTTCCTTCAGTACCGGGTGCAACAAGCATATCTGTTGTATCAGATTTCACAGAAAGACCTGTATAGTCGGCATCTTCATCATTGTACTCTGTTGCAAACATAGAATCGCTTGTAGCTGTTACAACTACACCAAACTTTGCAACTCTTGCTGAATCGTTACCTGTTCCGTTTGTGGTGTACTTTGCAAGTGTTCCGCCTACGAAACAAGCAGTAACGAGGCAAAGACATGCAAGAAGTGCAACCATTTTTGTTGTTTTAATGTTTTTCATTGATTTGTTCTCCTTTCGGAATATTAAAATATGTTTTTCGGTCAGCGTATGTTTTTAGGCGTTTACGAAACACACACGCTGACCGAGTGTATGTCTTTTTAAACGCAAGCTACGACCATCAATTAGTCATAGCATATATTTAACTCCTGCGGCATTGGAGATTAAATAACACCATTTGGTTATTCTGTTTTAGAAGAGCCGTCTTTTTCTGCAAGCTGCGCTCTAAGCTTTTCAATTTCAGCTTGCATATCTTCTTTGTCTTTTTCTGCATCGGCTTCCATTTGATTTTTCTTTTTATTGAATCTTGCTCGAAGCAAAACATCTAAAAGTATGTATATAACAAGCGGAAATCCAATAAATATGAGCATACCAATTGGAGTTTGCATAAATAACGCTAAATCACCAAGTTTTGGTATTCTAAACAAATATTTACCTATAATTTTATCTTTTGCTACGGGATTTTGGTCTTCTGCGTTATTTGCATCGCCTTTTGTAGTAAATGTTCCGTCTTCATTAATTTCAACAATTCTATGAGTTACGGCTGTCTTTCCCTCCATAAAGGTGACAATATCTCCAACTTTTAGGGTATCGGGATTAACTTTTTTTGCAATAATCATATCTCCAACTTCGATATGGTCTTCAGCCGTACCACTCATTGACCCCGACATTACAATCATACTTGTAAATCCGCCAACACCAGGCGGTGTATCAGGGTTTAAGGTTCCTTTTATTATAATAGTGAGGTTGCATATAAGCATTATTGAGAGAATTACGCATATTAAATAAGACGCAATTGTTAACGCCTTAGCGTTTTTCTTTTTTGGTGGCATTTTAATCCCTCCTTATTTTACTTCTAGACTTTCTTTAGTTATATTTTTAAGATATTTATAATTCTATCATGTAGGTTATCAAGCAGCATTTGTGTCTTATCACGATCATCCCATATTGCGTAATCAATCACAAAGGCAATAATCGAATAGATAAAAGTTTCAGCCTGTAAATATGTACACCCAAAAATTCCAATTATTTTTTCGGCATATTTTTCGTACCATAGTCTAAAATCTTTTGCTTTATCACGCATACGGTCGCCGAATATTGGGCTGGTGGTAATCTGAATAGCAATACGAAGCTCATACTTGTACTTTTCAACTTCATCTAAAAAAGTGTCGAAGTATTTACGAATATCATTGGTATGGTTTAATGTGAATTCAAGGAGCGCATTGACCACCATAGAAATGCCATATTTCCCTGCGCTGATCCAAATATCATCCTTGTTCTCAAAATAGTGATACAGGCTGCTTTGGGCAAGACCTGTTTCACGGCATAATTCCCCAACAGAAGCTTGAGAAAGACCAGATTTCAATAAATAGTGCCACGTTGTTACAATAATCTCTTTTTTTCTGTCGGACATTTCATGAATGTCCATATGTAAATTTCCTCCTATTTTAAAATGATTTCCCGTGTGTAATGTTCATTACAAACATCGACAAAAAAAATACCTATAACATAATCGAAATTATGTAGTAGAGATTCCACAAAAGAACTATTTATAGCGTACATATTATAGCACGTTCGTTCATGCTTGTCAATGGTAAATTCATCTTTTCTTTAAAAACTAACTCTATTTGGAAAAACAGACATACAAAAAAAGACCGGTTCAACTCAATTTGTTGTCCGGTCCTACAGTTGTGTCTGTTTTTTTGTTGTAATTCGTGATTTTTTATGTCTTCGAGTCTTGATGTGTATACTGTCTGCAACATAATTTCGATAATGTGGAAATTACCTTATCACATAATTTCGATTATGTGGTATTTTTTATGTCCGCAAAAGTCCCAGCTTTTGTATTTGCCTGCGGTGAACATCGCCGGCTTCCATAGTATAAATACGAGTTGTATTTATACTGGAATGCCCAAGGATGTCTGCCAGGCGTACAATATCTTTTTGCAATGAGTAATAGGTGCGCGCAAACAGGTGACGGAGATTGTGAGGAAACACCTTATCTTTCATAACACCGGCATCCTCACAAAGCGACTTCATCATTTTCCATATTGTGCTTCTGTCAAGCGGCTTCCCGTTTTTTGTTACAAACACGGGACCGCCTGTTATTTTTTTCCTTTTTGCATAGTCTGTCAGCATTCTACAAAGCTCTCTCGGCAAAATAACAACGCGCATTTTCCCCTTGCAGCAAATAGTTGCCTGTCGTGCCTTAACAGCCTCAACCGTAATATGCTTGAGTTCCGACACCCGAATGCCGCTTGAGCAAATTGTCTGCATCAAATAATACAGCCGTTCATTTTTCTTTGCCTTAGCAGCATCAAGCAACCGCCCATATTCTGCCTTTGTCAACTCTTTTTCACGATTTGCAAAAATTCGTCTTTGAATTTTCAACATTTTCACCTTGAGTCCATACCAGCTGCAAAATTCAAAAAAACTGTTTAAAGATGATAAAACAGAATTCACAGACGCGGGTGCAAAGGTTTTCGTCAAATGCTCTTTGTAGCGAAGCACTGCTTGCTTGTTAAGCTCACCACCGTCATGCCATTTAAAAAATACTTTTACGTCGCGTACATATTTTTCTAAAGTTGCTGTTGATTTTTCTTCATCTATCAGAAAGCTTCTGAATGCTTCAATTCGGTCTTCAGTTATAACGGCTACGTTCGCTGTCATAATGACTCATCCTTTCTTTAGTTTATGTTCTCATTATATCATAACCAAGATTATTATATCAAATTCCCTTTAAAAAATTTGTCGAAAGTTGTCTTTAAATATCAAATAAAATAAAAATTTTTATGTTCTAAAACCCAGCCTGCCAAAATATGTATAGTGTAAGAGGTGAGCAAATGGACAAGAACATCATTCTCCGGCAACTGAGCGAGCCCTATGCCTCCATCCTATCCCCGGTGGATTTCACTGGACTTGAGGAAATACGTTTTCGCGTAAATCGCCCGATTTCATTATATTATCACCGGCAAAACTGTCTGTTGCCCAATGTGGTGGTTTCTGAAGATATCGAAGCCCTGGCCGCCGCGTTGTGCAACCATTCGGTATACGCCTATCTGAATGACTTAAAAGATGGCTTCATCACCATTCGTGGCGGTCACCGGGTGGGACTTGCCGGCAAATGTGTAAAAAAAGACGGACAAATTACCGGCATCACCGCTATTTCAGGCATAAACCTGCGTATTGCTCGGCAATTTCCCGGCTGCGCCGCAAAACTAGCCCACCATCTGAAAACATCCACAGGCATTAAAAACACCTTACTGATTTCTCCGCCTCAATGTGGAAAAACAACGTATTTGCGTGATTTGGCACGTATTTTTTCAGTAGAAAATAAAGTCACCATCATCGACGAGCGCTCCGAAATTGCCGGTACCTATGAAGGCATGCCTCAGTTTGATGTAGGGCCCCAAACCGATGTGTTAGACCGTTTTCCAAAAGCCACCGGCATGCTCATGGCACTGCGCTCACTGTCCCCGCAAATTCTCATAACGGACGAGCTTGGCGGCATGGATGACATAGAGGCAATCCACCAAATCAGCGGTGCCGGTTGTCGTATCATTGCCTCCGTTCATGGTGATGACCTTACCGAATTAAAGCTTTGTAAAAATGATTTACTCTCCTTCTTTGATGTAGCTGTTATGATGGGACGACAAAACGGACTCCCTGCAATACTATCTATTCAGAATTTGAGGTGAAACACATGATAAAATTAATTGGTGCCATTTTGGTCATAAGTGCCTGCACAGCCTTAGGCATAAAACACGTACTAAAAAAAAGAGAAAGCCTTTCTGCCCTAATCCAGCTACGAAACCTAATCACTGAAATAGCAAGAGCCATCGGCTTTCAGCCCGAACCGTTGCCTGACATCTTACGCAAAATCAAAAAGCAGGTGCAGCAAGAGGAATCAACCTTTTTAAACGACTTAATACAAAACATAGATACTGATCCCAGTGGGCGAATGAGTATCCTCTGGCAAAACGCACTGGATTCCTTCGCACAGGAAAAAGACTTGCCCCCGGAAGCAAAAAAAATTGTCGCGATGCTGGGCGATGCATTGGGAAAATCAGACCTTTCTACCGAGCTACACCGCTTAAGTCAAACCAGTGATTCTCTCACATCACTATATGAAGAACTGGAAGAAAACCGGGATAAAACAGAAAAAATGGTGAAAAGCCTGGGGATTCTTTTGGGCATTTGTATTGTCATTTTATTAGTATAACCACGCAAGAAGAAAGGATTGTTTTCCATGGGTGTTGAACTGATTTTTAAAATTGCCGCCATTGGCATTGTGGTCAGTGTTTTAAACCAGGTACTCATCCGCTCCGGACGAGAAGAGCAAGCCATGATGACCACCCTGGCAGGACTCATTGTTGTACTTTTGATGATGCTTGATGAAATTAACTATCTGTTTCAAACCATCAAAACCATATTTAATTTATAGCCATGGATATGATACAAATTATCGGCATCGGCATTTCAGGAACCGTTGCCGCTATAATTTTAAAAGAATATAAGCCTGCATACGCGCTATGTGTTGCCGCCATTACCGCGACTGTCATTTTCTTTCTGATGCTTTCCGAAATCAGTTATATATTCGAAGTCATCCGCACAATTTCCGGCCGCATTGACTTAGATGGCCACTATATCGGAACCATCATTCGCATTATCGGCATCGCATACGTTGCCCAATTCGGTACCGAAATCTGCCGTGACGCAGGCCAAAACACCATCGCACAAAAAATTGAATTAGCAGGCAAAATACTGATTGTAACGGCAAGCATTCCCCTTTTAACTGCCGTTTTAAATCTGCTAATTGGCATTTTGCCCGCGTGAAACAGCACAATAAGGAGTGAATACAAATGAAAAAATTGTTTTCCCTTGTGGCTGTTCTTTTGCTCGCTTGCAATCTTTCTGTCAGCGCTGAAAACTTACCGACGCAAGATATTTTGGAAGAAACTTTGGAACAGACAGAAAATGTGCAGATTCCCGATTTTAATTTTACGCAAATGGCAAGTCAGGCAGTCTCCGGTACACTGTCCTTCTCATTTGAAGGTGTTTTAGAAACGCTTTCTGATATCCTATGGGGTGAAATCAAAGAAAATATTGCCATTTTAATTAAAATACTGGTGTTGGCAGTGCTGGCAGGTGTGCTGTGTAATTTGCATCAATCTGCACCGGGCAACAGCGTTCATGAAATTAGTTTTTTAGCTTGCTTTGCCGCTATCAGTGGTTTTTCCGTAACCATCATCTCAGACCTATCGCAGTTGGCTTCTGTCACCATGGATAATATGATGCTGTTCATCGCCTCACTAATGCCCGTCATCGGTGGTTTAGTCGCAAGCACATCAGAGCTTGCCATGACAGGTTTTTATCCAACACTGTTTTTGGCGATGCAAGCCTTCACGGCCATTTGTAGCCGTTTCTTTCTCCCTGCTATCACAGTCATCACCGCGCTGTCTGTCATCAACGCCATGAGTGGACGCTTCCATATTGCTCGCCTCATTGCTGTTTTAAGGCAAATCATCAAATGGAGCATTGGACTTTTGCTGACTGTGTTCGTCGGCATTTTGAGCATTCACAGCTTTTCTGCCTTTGCTGCCGGTAGTGTAGCAGGACGCACGGTGAAATATGCCTTGTGCAATTTTGTGCCCCTGGTGGGAAACGTGCTCGCCGAATCTGCCGAAGCCGTCATCAGTAGTGTCCGCGTCATTCGTGGTGCTGTGGGGCTGACCGGTGTGCTAGCACTTTTATTCCTCACCGCAATACCACTCATAAAAATGCTGACCGTCTCACTCCTCTATCGTTTTGCTGCCGGTATTTCCGAGCCTGCTACCGACCAACGAATTGTCAAGCTTCTTATGGATTTAGCAGGCAACATCACCTTGATTTTTTCCATCTTGCTGATGGTGTCTGCAATGTTTATCATCAGCATTGCACTGCTCTGCAGCTTTCACATGTAAGGGAGGCATAATATGAAATTGATCAGCGACTATACCGTTTCCATTTTGGTTGTTTCAGCACTGGCAATTTTATTTGAAAATATATTGCCGGACGGCAACAACAAAAAATTTTGTCGCATCATCATTGGTCTTTCTGTGATGCTCATCATCCTGACACCGCTAACCCGGCTCCCCCATTATAATGAAACCTTCCGTCTGCCGGAGCTTCGTCTTAATAGCACAAACATAACAGGTGAGACAAAATCATATATTGCAGAAAATTTTGAAAAAAAATTATCCCTAACAATAGCTGAGGATATCCGTCAAACTTTTGGCACAGCTGTATCCTGTCGCATTGTGACAGAGGTAAATGAATCCGGACAAATCACCGACATCCGTCATGTGATTCTTTCGCCACACACGCAGAAAATTGCTGCTTATATTGCTCAAAAATACGGTTTAAAGGAGGCAAACATCACGCCATGAAGCATAGCTATGAAAAATTACTCGGTCGGTTCATGCATACAAAATGGCTTGTCATCATATTATTGATAGGGATTGGACTTCTCCTTCTCCCAAATTTCTTGACGGAGAAAAAAACCACCGCAAACGATGTCCAAAACGTCGCCACTGTGTTTAACCGTCAGACATATGAAACTGAGCTGGAAACACGCCTTGTCAACATTTTATCGACTGTGCGCGGCATCAGTCAGGTGAGCGTGATGGTAACGCTTTGCGACAGCGGCGAAATCTATTACGCTCAAAATGAAACCTCAGACGAAAAAAATACAAATGACGGTATTTCACAGGAACTCTCTTTCGAAGCCGGCGGCACATTGGCGCTAAAAAATGATGCTGGCGGCGGCCAGTCGCCGATTTTATTAAAAACACAACTCCCTGAAGTCTCCGGTGTGTTAATCACGGCAAAAGGTGTTGATGATCCCACCATAGAAGCTGATGTCGTCAGCGCCGTCCGTGCCGTTTTAGATGTTGCAACGCATCGTGTTAAAGTGCTTCCGAAAGCATAAATTTTTTAAATGGAGGATAAATATGAAACTTCTTAAAACCATTCAGTCAAATGTTTTACACAAAAAAGAAGGCAAAAAACGCCGTATGGTGGTCATCCGCAAACGACAGATCACGGCTTTTTCTCTGCTGATTTTAGTTGGCGTTGCCGGCTACCTGAACTGGAGTTTCCAAAAAGATGCTGTTGATCCCGATGTCGCCGCTGTCTACAGTGAGGTCACAAAAAAATTAGGCGAGGCACAAATGGTCAGCGGCACCGCTCAAGAAGTTCCCGATAATCATCCAACCCCCGTTGTAAACGACTATTTTGCACAAGCAAAGTTAGAGCGAGATGTCCGTCGAAGCGAATCCATGGATATGCTGGCTAAAATTTTAGATTCTCCGGAAACCGATAAAGAGGCAAGAAGCCGTGCCGAAGATGAAATCCACTACCTGGCAGATATAACAGAAAAAGAAGTGCTGATAGAAAACCTAATCAAAGCCAAAGGCTATGACGATGTTGTCACCATGATGGGTGAAAACCTCATCAGCATCGCTGTCAAAAGCCAGTTACTCAACGAAGTTGATGCCGCCATCATCAAAGACATCGCCGTTTCTGTCACAGGTTACAGTGCTGAAACCGTCAAATTGATCGAGATCCAATCATAGCGTAAATGTCCGTTGATTCATGTTGACTCTCTGCAGGTTCTGTGCTACAATATAACTATTGCAAAAATACATAAAACAAGGAGAATGAACATGAAAATCACAACAAAAATCATCTCTGCCATGCTGTCTGTTATGCTGATTGTAGCCTGCATGCCTGTACTCCTTGCGGCTGAAGAAGTGCCTATCAGCCTGACGGCACTCGCTACCAAATCAACCGTGTTAATCAACGGCGTGATTACCAGCTTCGAGGCATATAATATAAAGGATAATAACTACGTGAAATTACGTGACATTGCTCAGGCCATTTCCGACACTGAAAAGCAATTTGACGTAAGTTTTGATGAAAAAAACAATGCCGTTGCCTTAACCTCTGACAAAGCCTATACGACCATTGGTGGTGAATTAAACGGCGGTGACGGAACGGACAAAACTGCAACAAGCAGCACATCAAACATTGTGAAAGACGGTGAGACCATCTCACTTGCCGCTTATTTAGTCAACGATAATAATTATTTTAAGCTTCGTGATTTAGGTCAGACCTTCAATTTTGAAGTATCATGGGACGCTAAGACCAATATCATCATCGTAGATACTGCCAAGTCCTACACCGGTGCTAATGCTTCCGCAAAAGACTACATAACCTTTTACGAAAACTATAGTGATGTCCCGGATATGGGTGCTATGATGAATCTACCGGTTATAGCAGACTTCATGGAAGAAGAAGACACGATAGATGAAAGACATATTTATTACTACCCCGTTGTCGACTTAAACGAAGCAATGGCAGATGTGTATTGCTATATGGATCTCCTGTTTGGTAGCGGTTTCTACTACACCAAATCAGAACAATATAACAACGTTGCCATTTTCCTGTCAAAATCCGGAAGATATTTAACGGTTGAATGGTATGAAGGCGATGAAGAATCCGGCGTGCCTGATATTATTGCCGTTTTAATTGACACATATCTTTTTTCAGCAGAAGAACTTGCAGAAATAAACTTCTCCGACTAAACATGCAGTTAACGTAAAAGGATTGAGCCTTATAGACTCAATCCTTTTTTTATAATCAATTAAAAATTAAACCAAAGTGTTCCGTCCGGCTGTCTTTCGGCCGTAAAATAACAAAAAGGATAGTGGCTGCAGCTTAAAAATTTTCCCTTTTCCCCTTGCTTTTCCTGCAATTTAGCACCACAATGAGGGCAAAGCCCTGCCGCCACACTTCCGGTTTTATCCGGCTGCAAAAATTCATCATATTGTGCCTTGCGCTCCTCCGAACTGCGACTAAAATCCTCCGGCACAGCCATACGGTTTCTGCCGGTGCAATAAATTTTTCCTGACTCCGAACAGTCTATGCAAAACATGCATTCCCGACAATCTTCTTCCACAAGAGCATATGGCCTGCCTTGGTAGACTCTTGCCTGGATTGGACAATCCGGCACCCGACACTGTTTGCCGTCGCCTGTCGCCGACAAACAATCTGCCGCCTTCATAAACTGTCCAAACAGCTTGTGAGCATATTGATTATAGAGCCACAACTTGTTGCAAGTCCCCTCTGCCAATTGCTCTAACAGGTCACCCGCCGGCTCAAGCACCACCATCAGTGCTGAAACATCTCCATTTTCTAAGCTTTCCGCCATATCTGCATCAGGATTCACAGCCACCTTCAGCAATTTACCTCCCGATGTAAGCTGCAGCACGCCGTCTTTCTCGCAGCATGCCGTCACCGGAATACGTTTTGCTCCCGATAATAAAACCGGGGTTTTATTAGAATAGAAGGACAAGTTCAGCTCAGGCAACACAAAAGAGCCATGAGCACGAATCATATCCGCAAGTTCTGTTAAACGTCCCTCCATCTGCTTCCCACTCCATTTCTACTGCAGCATATCCATCAGCTCATCCAAAGTTAAAACCGGCACACCTAAGCTCTGTGCCTTAGTCAGCTTGCTGCCGGCATCACTCCCTGCCACCACATAATCCGTCTTAGCAGAAACGCTGCCCGCTGCTGTTCCGCCATTCTTTTCAATCAACGCTGTCACTTCATTGCGCGACAATTCCTCAAATTTTCCGGTAATGACAAATTTCTTACCCAAAAGCTTTGATGTTGTATCCACCGCCTCATGGTGCTCCATGTCCACCCCAGCTTCCTTGAGTCGCTGTATCAGCTCTCGGTTGTGAGGATTCTGAAAATATTGATACACATAAGCTGCTGTCTTTTCACCAATTTCGTGAACCGCCGTCAGCGTTTCCTCTGTCTGCTCCATGAGCACATCCATGCTGCCAAAGGCCTTTGCTAAAAGCATAGACGAACGCTGACCGTTGAGGCGAATGCCCAATGCAAACAGCACACGCGCCAAGCCACGCTCTTTGGAAGCTTCAATCGCCGCCAAAAGATTTTTGGCAGACTTCTCACCAAACCGTTCAAGACTTGTCAGCTGTTCCTCGCGCAGCTGATATAAATCCGCCGCCGAGTGAAGCAGACCTGCCTCTGTCAGTTGTTCAACCACCGCAGGGCCCAAGCCCTCAATATCCATCGCATCACGCGATGCAAAATGCTCTAAATTGCGTTGCATCTGTGCCGGACAGTTACTACCCGTACAACGAAAGACAGCCTCTCCCTCGCTACGCTCAATGGGCTCGCCACACTCAGGACAACAGTCCGGCATGGAAAAATGCCGCTCATCACCTGTCCGTTCCGCAACAACAACCTCCGTAATTTCAGGAATGATGTCGCCAGCCTTACGGACATATACCATATCACCAATCATAATATCCTTTTCACGGATATAATCTAAGTTATGAAGCGTCGCTCGCCGCACCGTAGAACCTGCCACCTGCACCGGCTCAAGCACCGCATTAGGGGTAATTGCGCCGGTTCTGCCCACCTGCAATACAATATCTGTTAACCGTGTTTTCTTGGTTTCGGCAGGAAATTTATAGGCAACCGCCCAACGGGGACATTTGCTGGTAGACCCAAGCTGCTCACGCTGCTCTAAATCATCCACTTTAATCACGGCGCCATCAATTTCAAAAGGCAAGTTCTCCCGCTCTGCCCCAATCGCAAGCACGCGCTCAAATGCCTCTGTAATAGTCGAATAGGTTCTGATGCTCGGCACAGTTTTAAAGCCAAGCTGAGCAAGATATCGTAGCCCCTCGCTGTGAGATGTAAAGGTTTTGCCCTCACATCTTTGAATATTAAAAATGAAAATGTCCAGATGCCGTTTGGCTGCTATGGAAGAATCAAGCTGTCTGAGACTCCCTGCCGCCGCGTTTCTGGGATTGGCAAACAGCGACTCTCCTGCTTGTTTTCTCTGTTCATTCAGCAGTTCAAAATCTGCTTTTGATATAAAAACCTCACCGCGCACTTCCAAAAAAGGAATCGCTTCCGGAAGTTTTAAGGGTATGGAGCCAATCGTTTTTAAATTTTGCGTCACATCTTCTCCGGTTCTGCCGTCCCCACGGGTTGAACCGCGAACCAAAAGTCCGTTTTCATATTCCAGCGACACCGACAGCCCATCAATTTTATATTCCACGCCATAGCAGTAAGGTTCAGACAAGGCTGCCGCAACACGTCCGTCAAACTCCTCAACCTCGTCCCGGCTGAAGGCATCGTTTAAACTCTGCATGGGCACCTGATGTTCAACAGAGGAAAAACCCTCCGATACCTGACCCACAATTCGTACAGTGGGCGATGCCGGGTCTTTAAACTCCGGATGTGCCAGTTCCAAAGCCTGCAGCTTCCTCAGTGCCATATCATATTCATAATCTGATATTTCCGGTGCATCCAGTACATAATACCGATGGGCATGATAATTCAGAAATTCTGTCAATTCCTTCATTTCTTTTTCTATCATCACAATCGTCCTCCGTTTAACCCTCATCTTATTAAAAAAACTCTGCGGTCTACCGTCAGAGTTTTTTAATTCACATCATTTAAGCCTTAGGATTGACAATGTCGCGCCAATCCAAATCACCGCGATCCATACCACGAACCAGCACCTCTGCCGTAGCAGCATTGGTCGCCAACGGCACATTGTGTACGTCGCAAAGGCGGAACAGCGCTGAAACATCCGGCTCATGAGGTTGAGCTGTCAGCGGATCACGGAAAAACAATACCAAATCTATTTCATTATAGGCAATGCGGGCACCAATCTGTTGGTCACCGCCCTGCGGACCCGATAAAAACCGGTGAATTTCAAGTCCGGTTGCCTCGGTAATCAAACTACCGGTTGTACCTGTGGCACAAAGTGCATGTTTTTCGAGAATCCCCTTATAGGCTATGCAAAATTGAATCATCAATTCTTTTTTCTTGTCATGTGCTATGAGTGCTATGTTCATGATTCACTTTCCTCCCCAAAAATTAACATGCCGCTGCCATATTTTTCTATCAATACCGCAACACAAAATGATTAAAAATCAACAAGCATATTGTACCATATTTTACTTTTCTTGTCTATATCTTTCCATGTTTTTTCATAAAAAATCAAAAAATTTCAAAAATACTGCAAATTCTTTCCGTTACTGCAACAGCGTGTTATAGGATACCGATGAGGTTGCCTCTGTACCACCAAAGAAATATTCATTAAAAATATCCCGTGCCACATAAGAAGCATTGCCACCGGAATAACCATGCTCAATCACAACTGCAATTGCAATCTGCGGATTATCATAAGGTGCATAGCCCACATAAATAGCATTACTGGAACCGCTGGAAACCTGTGCACTACCGGTTTTACCGCCCGTCGCAAAAGGAAAATCCGCAAATGCGGCACTGGCTGTTCCTTCTGATGTTGCAAGCTGCATACCTGCCAGAACTGCCTTTAGCGTTTCCGGCTGAATCTCGACCTGGTTCACAATGACCGGAATCTTTTCCTCTAAAATTTTATCCTCCACATTTGATTTCACCGCTTTTAACAAATGTGTCTCATGGTTTGTGCCACCGTTTGCAAGCGTCGCTACATAGTTTGCAATCTGAATGGGCGTAAAAAGATTGTCTGACTGGCCGATGGATGCCTGCAGCACATCACCGGGATACCAGATTTGACCATTTGCCTCACGCAAAGCAGGTCCTGCAACCTGACCGACTGCTTCTTCATCCGCAAGCTCAATCCCCGTTCGAGAACCAAAGCCAAATTGTCTGGCGTAGGTCTCAATCGGCTCAATCCCCATTCTGCTGCCCATTTCATAGAAAAAGTAGTTACAAGAATGCTGAATGGCCTGTGAAATGTTAATCACACCGTGATTACCGTAGCTGGAACGGTAAATGTGACACATAAAGTCGTGATTTAAATATTTATACACACCAGTGGTTGCAATGGTCTCAGCCGGCGTAACAAATCCACCCTCTAAGGCCGCCACCGCCGTACACAGCTTAAATGTTGAACCCGGCTCATAAATACCGCTTAAGGCACGATTGAGCATCGGTCTGGCTTCATTTTCCAACAGCTGATTATAATCTGCATTAAACCGCCCCGGATCATAGGTGGGATAAGAGGCCATTGCCAAAATTTCCGCACTGTTTAAATCAAGCACCACAACAGCACCGGCATTGGCATCATGCCCTTTGCCATATTCAGCGGTCGATGCAATGTTTTGAATTGTCGATGCAAGCGACGCTTCAGCCACACGTTGTAATTCCCGGTCAAGCGTCAGCATGACAGAATTTCCGGGAACCGGGTCACGAGAATATACAATCTCTGTCTCGCCTTCTTTGATTTTCCGCGCAACGCTGTTAGAACCGTCCGTCCCACGCAAATAGGATTCAAACGCTTTTTCAACACCCTGCTTGCCCAAGTAGTCATTCATGCCGTAACCACTTTCCCACAAAACGGCGTATTCTTCCTGATTGATCACGCCCACGCGCCCTAACAAATGAGCAGCAAGTGTTCCGTCTGTATATTGCCTGATAGGCTCTTGATACACGGTAACGCAAAAGAACCGATCACGTTGTTCTTTAATAATGGTAATCGTTTCAATATCAACATCCGTACCAAACACATAAGCATTGTTAGAAGAAAAATTTCGCTGCTCCATTTCATATCGAACACCGACAATTTTTCGAATATCACTTTCGGAATATTCATCACTGATATCATATTTCTTCTTATATTTTTCAATCACTTCCGGAGCAGTAATATCCGCACGGTATTGCTTCTGCGCAATAAAGGCTTTGGCTGCTTCCTTTTTTGCAGCTTCATCCTGACCTGCAAATGTAAAAACAAAAGGCGCCTCCCTGGAAATGGGAAGGCTGTCAGAATAACTTAGCTGCTTTGATTCAAATAACTCGACCATGTTTAAAATCACGCGATTAAGCGCTTCTTTATCGTCATTGATTTTTGCGATGGCAACAGAGTAACCAACACGGTTGGTCACTAGCGCTCTGCCATAGCGATCCAGAATTTCGCCACGGGGTGCTTTCACCGGAACACTGCGCGCTAAACGACTGTCCGAAATTGCCCGATATTCATCCCCCTGCATAATTTGCAGATAAAAAAGGCGGCATACAGCAACCAAAGCCAAAACAATGACCAAGGCGTAAAACATACCGCATCGCCGATTCAGTTGTTGATCCTCCATGCCGCAAGCCTCCTTTATTGCATTCTCAGCCTGGCCAGCTGTTTCACAACGGGATAGACCAAAAGCGTTACTAAAAAATTATAGACCGCTGTGGGCAAAATCTTGCAAAAAATTGCAAAAACCCAGCCACCGCGACCCCAGATTGCAAAATACAAAATATAGGTAATGAGTTCATAAGGGATAGACAAAGCCAGCACAAACACCATGGCAACAAAAACATGGTTGTTAAACAGGCTATCGCTAATACTGACGCAGGCATAAGCAACCAATGCGCACAATAAGCCGTTAATCCCCACGCCGCGCCCGCCGATGACGTCCAAAACCAGTCCACAGATAACCCCGATGGTCAAAGCATTGTAATCCCCGTAAAGAATACCAAAACAAACCACCGCCGAAAGCAGTAAATTGGGGATAACATTAAAAACCTCTAAACCACGTAAAACCGTTGTTTGAAGCACCGCAAGCAACAATATGAAAATAATTGTCAGCACCCAGCTGATCACAGTTCCGCTTTGTCGCATCTGATTCCTCTTCTTATCTGTTATTCCGGATGACTAAAACCTCTCGGATTTTTTCAAAATTGACTGCTGTTTCTACCACAGCATGCTGCGAATATCCCATTGAATCGCTTTTAATTTCAGAAACCGTACCAATCAAAAGACCCTGGGGATACACACCACCCAGGCCTGATGTCACAATCACATCCCCAAGCACTAAACTCATGTCTTTTGTCATGTAACTGAGCTTACATTTTCCGGCATCTGCTAAAGAAAGGTCACCATCTATAATCGCCAAATCCTGTGTCCGGCTCACGAGTGCACCCACAGAGCTGTCAGAATCGATAATCGACAAAACCTTAGCCCAGTTAAGTCCAACTTCCGATACACGTCCCACAAGACCCGAACCGGAAAGAACCGCATCACCCACAGAGATATTATCACCGCTTCCCTTGTCAATGGTAAAGCTATAAAACCAGTTTCCCGGCTCCTTGGCAATCACCTCACAGCCAACGGTGTCATAGTCCGCACTGCTGGATTTTAAATCGAGCAGTTGCCGCAAACGCTCATTTTCAGCACCAAAGGATTCAAGTTCACGCACTCTGGCAGATAAGATGTCAACCTGATTTCTCAGTTCCACATTTTCATGCTGAAAATCCTTCATGTCACTGAGATAGTCAAAAAATCCACCCACGCTGTCACCGATGCCCGAAAAAAACTTCTGCGCCGGACTCAAAACCGTTCCAATGACACGACCCGGGGCAGTTGAGGAATTCATTAGAGCGAAAGAAACGCCCATCACAACAAAAATAACTGCCACAATAATCAGCATGGTAATATGCAATTTTCTTTTTTCCATCATCTGCCCTCCCTTCGCCTATAGGCTAAAACGCTTAGCGCCATCTTTTATTTTTGCTGCTTAAAATTCCCTGACCTGCCTTTTCTAAAGCAGAAAGTGCCAAACCGGTACCCAAGGCAACACAGTCTAACGCATTGTCAGCCACATAGACAGGAATGCCGGTTTCTTCTGCAATCAAAACATCCAAGCCACGAATCATAGCACCGCCGCCGGTCAAAACAATGCCGCGGTTCATAACATCCGCTGCCAGTTCGGGCGGAGTTTTTTCAAGTGTTGTCTTAATTGCTTCCACAATCGCAAAAATAGATTCAGACATAGCACTTCGAATTTCCTTACTGGTTAGTGTAATGGTTCTGGGCAGACCGGAAATCAGGTCACGACCCTTAACCTCCATGGTGCCTTCATTTTCGTATTCATAAGCTGAACCAATGGCAAACTTAATTTCCTCTGCCGTACGTTCACCAACCATCAGGTTATATTCACGCTTAATGTAGTTTACAATGTCATCATCCAGTTCGTCTCCGGCAATTCTAAGGGACTGGCTGGATACAATACCGCCATAAGAAATAACTGCTACTTCACTGGTACCACCACCGATATCAACAACCATACTGCCTGTAGGCTCTGAAACAGGAAGACCTGCGCCAATCGCAGCTGCCATAGGCTCCTCAATGAGATATGCGCTCTTACCGCCACCGGACAAGATGGATTCCTCAACAGCACGACGTTCAACCTCTGTCACGCCAAAGGGAACACAAACAACAACTCTCGGCTTAATCCAACCGGACGGATATGCTTTTTTAATAAAATATTTCATCATGGCCTGAGTACTGTCAAAGTCTGCAATAACACCGTCTTTCAGAGGACGGATTGCAACCACGTTACCCGGCGTTCTGCCAATCATTTCCTTGGCTTCGCTGCCAACTTTTAAAATTTTTCCTTCTGCTTTGTTCACGGCTACAACGGAGGGCTCTCTTAAAATAATTCCTTTACCCTTTAAGTAAACCAAAGTGTTCGCTGTACCTAAGTCAATTCCAATGTCTTTTCCTAATGCCATCTTAGTTAACCTCCCAAATTAATTCAAGTTCAAATTCTTCTGAAAGCAGCTTACCAAGCCTTGCCAGCGGCAAGCCCACCACATTATAATAATCACCGTCAATTTTCTCCACAAACAAGCCACCGAGACCTTGGATTCCATAACTACCCGCCTTGTCTAATGGCTCAAATGTGTTTACATACGATAAAATTTCTGCTTCTGTTAATTTTTTAAAATATACTTTTGTCTCTTCCGTCACACTGACGCTTTTACCGTCTTTGCGCCGGAGCACCGTCAACCCTGTCAGCACGCTGTGGCATTTACCTGACAACCGCCTAAGCATGGCTTTTGCATCCTCGGCATTCTGCGGCTTAGTCAAAATTTCATCTTCAAACACCACCACGGTATCTGCACCGATAATCAGCGCATTTTCCGGCTGCGTTTTCGCTACATCTGCCGCTTTCAAAAGAGACAAACTCTGTACTGTGAGCGATGGCGAAAGAGCCGGATCAATCTGTTCCTCTGTCTGAGAAACCGCCACTGCAAACGGCATGCCAATCTGTTCTAAAAGTTCCCGCCGTCTGGGTGAACCCGAAGCCAAAATCAGCTGCACATCCTTGGGCAGGGAAAGTCTTACATTTTGCATACACAACCCTCAATTTCTTTTTTGAAAACCCAACACTGCTTCCGTCCTCATGGCAATGAGCCCTGTAACCAATCCGCTAATTGAACCAATCAGCATTAAAACCGGTAAGTAAGAAAAAACATACAGATTTTCAAGCACCAAGGCACACACCGCGACCTGCCCTACATTAAAAGCAAAGGCGCCAAGCAGACTTCTGCCCACCGTGCTGACTTGTTTGGGAAACAGCTTTAAACTGAGTTGCATCAGCATAACACTCAAAATCGTACCACATCCGCCATATAAAAACATGGTCAGAGCACCCGAAAAAAGTGCGGATAAAGCGCAGCGCATCATACCCACAAGCAATGCAAAGCTAAAGCCGTACCAAGAAAAGGCAAGTAGTGTCACAAGATTGGCAAGTCCCAGCTTGCCACCGGGCAGAATTTGAAACACAGGAAGCAAACTCTCTGCATAATGCAAAACAAGTCCAACCGCCACCAAAAGACCCGCCAGCGTTACGCCCTTAGCACCTTTTGATTTAATAGGCAAGACCATCTACTTCCTTTCCGCCCTCAATCCGAATCACAAGACGATTCGGCAGACAAACAAGCATTTCACCACTACGAAAAATTGTTCCTGCCTTGATTTCAAGTTGATCGGGACAGTCCGATTCCGTCACGGACACCTTGCCATTTTTAATGACTATATTATTATACCCAAATTTACTTTGGATTGCAAGGGTCTGCACCTCTTTTTCTTGCAAAGAATATCGACCATAGAGATTTCCGTTTAGTTCCACCACTGCATATAGCCCGCGATCTCGCGGAAATAAAATTCCCGACATAAAAATCAATACGAATGAGGCAAGAAGAAGAAAAGCAAAAATCCCTTTATCTGTCCGCGTCATCGTCCCGTAGAACCAAAGCCGCCACTGCCCCGTCGGCTGTCCGGCAACTCATCCGTTTCGATCAGCTCAGCTCGCACAACCGGTGCAAAAACAAGCTGCGCAATCCGTTCTCCGGGCATAATGGTGTAATCTGCCGGTCCTAAATTCACAAGCCCCACACAAATCTCACCCCGATAGTCTGAATCAATCACGCCCACGCCATTCGAAAGACAGATGCCATGACGCACACCCAAACCGCTTCTTGCATACAGATAAGCAACATAGTCAGCAGAAGGAAGAGCAATCGCAAGCCCGGTGGGAATCACAGCAAGTGCACCTTTTTTCAGTACCATAGGCTCGACAATTTGCGCCGATAAATCCATACCGGCAGACCCCGGTGTTGCATAAAAGGGCATCGCTGATTGCTCCAGACCATCCTTAGATAAACGTTTAATTAAAACCTCCATGTCATCACCTCATTGCATACCGCGGTAAAAATGTCCACGGGTGAAATCACCTTCCGGTGCCTGGCAGATTTTGCCTGCCAGTGCTGCCTGATACTCACTTATTATTATACAACATCTTTCATAATTTTCAAGGGTAAAACTCATTCTCACGGCATCAACATGCAATTTTTTTATTTCTTCCATGCGGTCTGCCATATAAATGGGTTTACTGTTATAAATCACATTGCCGCATCGTGTCGGATACAGAGGGAAAACCTCATTTTTTCTGTCAAGCAAGCTAAAGCTTCCATGCTCACATCCGCACCCTTTATGGCTTTTAATGATACAGTTTTCCATGAGCATCAAAGGCAATCGTCCATAACCGATGACCTCCAGCTCCATGTCTGTATGCCGCCTGAGTGCATCAATGGATTTTATATTCAACTCCGGCGATATAACACAACGTGAAACACCCAAATGTCTCAATAGCTCAGCACTTTCACTGTTCGTCACATTCATTCTATGCCCGGCAATGATGTTTTTGCCAAGGCAAATAGTTAACTGACCTATATTCTGCATGCATACAGACTCACAGTCGGTAACGTCCTGCGCCATGCCCTCTTTTAAAAGAGGCAAAAGCTGCAAAACCGGGTCCTTTGCATCCTGTGCCATCTCCCACAAGGCTTCCGGCACATAAATTCGCTCAATACCCATGTCAAGTGCTGCTTGCAACTGCTCCTTAGTCATGACCTCAGCACATAAAACCGGCTGTCTGTCAACTCTGACAATGTTATTCTGCCGTACAACCGCCACTGGCTGACGTTTAAAGCAATTGACAAGCAGACCCTCTAATGTCTCTGCGCCCTTTCTGCGAAGGGCATTGATCTCCTTAATTGAAACAGCAGTTGCGTCCTGCAGACTAATATTTACCTCTTTTGCATAAAACGGTGTTTCGCCCAATTTCACAAGTTGTTCTCTTACACGTTCAGCCTCTGTCGGGCGGATACGCGCTTCTTCGCAGACGGCACCTGTAACCGTAACCGTTTCGCCCTCTTGCGTGGTCATTGTCAGTTGCATTGGCTGACCAATCTTACCAACAAATTTGAGCGTGACCGGCATTTTCTTTTTTTCTACCGTTATGTCAGGCAACGAGTCTGCAATCTTATTCTGCCCCTCAGGATCCATCATGTTGCCATACTGACAACCGTCATAATATCCGTGGCATGATCCCCCACGCGAAAAGAATTTCAGCATATCGCGAATTTCATCCTCGGTCGCCTTGCCCTCTGCCGCCCTGCGATACACACGCGTCACCATGGAAACATAATCCGGGCTTTTCATGCGTCCCTCAATCTTCAACGAACAAACTCCTAATGTATCAAGCTCCGCCACAGTATCTGCCAAACATAAATCCTTCGGACATAAAAGCGCAGTTTTCTCTGTCACCGGCCGACCGTCCTGTAAAAGTGTATAAGGCAACCGACAGGGTTGCGCACAGCTTCCGCGGTTACCGCTTCTGCCTCCGAGCAAACTGCTCATCAGACATTGACCCGAATAGGAAATACACAATGCCCCATGAACAAAATATTCTAAATCTGTCTCTGTCTTTTTGCAAATGGAAGCAAGTCCCTCGGCCGTCACCTCCCGCGCAAGCACCACACGGCTTATGCCCAAATCAGCCAACGCGTTTACACCATCAGCATTGGTAACTGTCATTTGGGTACTGGCATGTATAGGCATGTCAGGCAGTTCCCTCCGAATGCGGGCAACAAGACCCAAATCCTGCACAATCAGGGCGTCTACACCAATTTCCCATGTATAGTGAACAAAGTCCATGGCGTCATCCAGTTCATTTTCCTTCAGCAATGTGTTACAGCATACATACACCAAAACGCCTCGTGCATGGCAGAAATCTACCGCCTGCTCCAAGGCTTCATCAGAAAAATTCTGAGCATTTTTTCTGGCACTGAACCGATTGCCGCCAAGATAAACTGCGTCTGCACCGCTATGTACCGCTGCTTCTAATGACTCCCGGCTTCCTGCAGGAGATAAAATTTCCATACCGTAACACCTCCATCTGTCACAAATTAAAATTCTTCAGTATTGTTTTTTTCAAGCACCACGAAAAAGGATAGTTCCCATAAACCCGTTTAAACTCACGATTACTCATCGCCGCTATTTTTTCTTCTTCCAGTTCTGTAATGGGTGACTGATAAAATGCACGAATAGGCGTATCCGGTATGTTTTGATTATGCGGACAAACCTTTTGGCACACATCACAACCATACACACTCTGCTGAGAAGCAAGCAAAGTTTTTTCTTCTGCCGTTACTTCCTTTTTCTGCGTTAAATATGAAATGCATCGACTGCAGTCAAAACCAAACCCCTCTGACAAAGCCTGACCGGGACAAGCTGTAAGACAAGCACCACAACCGTTGCAGGATTGTTCCAATGGTTTGTCTGACGCCAAGGAAAGATTGAGCAGCAATGACCCAATAAAAAAATAAGAACCGTAAATCGGATGAATCAACAAGTTGTTTTTTCCGTAAAAACCCAAACCCGCACGATATGCAAGCCGTCTGTCTACCTGAGGCCCCACATCGCACAAAATACGACACTTTGCTTGCGGCTCTTTTTCTATAACATAATCCGCCACCCTACCAAGCAAATCCTGCACCACCTTATGATAGTCTCGCACCATGGCATAACAGGAAATGTTCCCCGATGGCAGCGATTGAATGTGGTAGGGGAACAGACAAACAAACACACTTTTTGCCTCCGGCATCATGTGCCTAAGCGAACAACGTTGCTCTGCGTCTGCTTCTTCAAACTCGCAAAACGAAAAAGCCTGCCGACGCTTTTTCAGCTGTTCCAGCAGGATAGGATCATCTTCAGCATCGCAAACCCCCGAAACGGGAATGGAAAGTGATGCTGCATAGCTTTTGAGTTCCTCAGTAGAAAGCATACAATCCTCCCAAAACACAAAACAGGGTCTGCCATTTCCGCAAACGGCAGACCCACAAGGTTTTTATCGTTTTTCGATATAGTCCTTAACCAACGCCTCCAAAAGCTCGTCCCGCTCAATTTTTCGAATCAATGCGCGGGCATTGTTATGGCTGGTAATATAGGTCGGGTCACCGGATAAAATATATCCCACCATTTGGCTGACAGGATGATATCCTTTTTCCTTCAACGCTTCATATACAGCCGTGATAATTGTACGAATATAATCGTCCCTATCCATTCCAAACTGATATTTCTGTGTTTCATTGATATCCATTAAATCTCCGCCTCTCTTTTGCAAAGATAAATAAATCTTTTATATTATTATACAACAAAACAAATCATATGGCAAGGCTTTTCACTTGATTTTCATAGGAATTCCCGAAAACATCACATAAGCCTCATCTGCCTGTGCTGCAATTTTGGTATTAATCCGGCAGGTAATATCACGACGGATTTTGTTAAACCGATCCGCAGGACGGCTACCCATACCCAGTTCATTAGTAATCATGATCACCGGTGTTGGTGCTGCTTTCGCTGCCTGCACCACACCGCGCACGCTCTGCCACACCACTTTTTCAATTTCCAGCACCACCGACATCGGAACAGATTCCCACTTTTCGTTATAATCTCCCAACAGTTGCGTCACCATAACCGAAACACGGTCCAGCACAATACCGTCATAGGCTGCCCCAAATTCTTCAATATGGTTTGCAATGCCGTCATAAGCCTCTAACGTGTCCCACGAAGATGGTCTTAGGGCTTTGCGGCAAGCAATTCTGCTCCTTACCTCTTCATCGTCCTCGGGAACCAGTGTGGCAATGTATAAAATACTATCACCAAACGTTTCAGCCAATCCCTGAACGAAATCGCTCTTTCCGCTTCTTTTACCGCCGGTAACTAAGATCAGTTTACCCATACATGGTCCCTCCTTATGAAAATGTAAATAAAAACGCCTATTTTCCTGTTTTATAATGCTTCTTTGGCAAAGCTGTATGCTTTACAATCATGTCAATCATTTCATCATTACTCTTGGTACGAATCAGCGTGTTAATGAGTTGCTCCGTTACTTCCTGCACCGTGAAATTAGAAGATAAATCCCTGCGAATGCTCCAAACCGCCTCAAGCTCCCTTTGACTTTGCAACAGCTCTTCCTTTCTTGTGCCTGATTTGTGAATATCAATCGCCGGAAACACGCGTTTTTCGGACAATCTTCTGTCCAAATGAAGTTCCATATTGCCCGTGCCCTTAAATTCCTCAAAAATCACGTCATCCATGCGACTCCCTGTTTCAACAAGTGCCGTTGCCAAAATCGTCAGACTTCCGCCATTTTCAATATTACGAGCCGCGCCAAAAAACTTTTTCGGTTTATGCAATGCCCCGGGATCTAAACCACCGGAAAGGCTCCTGCCCGAGGGCGGTACCGTTAAATTATAAGCTCTGGCAAGTCTTGTGATAGAGTCAAGAAGCACCACCACATCTTTTTTCTGCTCCACCAAACGCTGCGCCCGTTCCAAAACAATTTCCGCCACCTTAGTGTGATGCTCAGGCGGTTGGTCGAAAGTCGAAAAAACCACATCACCGGAAATAGAGCGCTTCATGTCAGTCACTTCCTCCGGTCGTTCATCAATCAAAAGTACAATGAGCGTCACTTCCGGATGATTTTTTTCTATGTTGTTGGCTATATTTTTCAAAAGCGTGGTTTTACCCGCTTTGGGCGGTGCCACAATCAGCCCTCTCTGTCCTTTGCCGATCGGTGCAATCAAATCCACCAACCGCATAGAAAAATCGCATTGTGCATTCTCAAGCTGCAAGCGTTCTTCCGGGAAAATCGGTGTTAAGTATTCAAAGGGACGACGGCGAATCGCCTTGTCCGGTGTATCGTCATTGACATGCTGCACAAAAATCAACGCCGGAAATTTCTCTCCCTCTTTCGGCGCACGACCAATACCCGTCACCTTATCACCGGTTTTTAAATTAAAGCGCCGAATTTGCGTCGGCGACACATACACATCCTTTGGCGTTGATAAATAGTTTTCACCACGCAAAAAGCCATAGCCTTCTGCCATAACCTCCAAAACGCCGCCAACCAAATTATCGCCTTCCTGAAGTTGTAAGCCTTCTTTGGGCTGCGGCACAGCCTTGGCACTTGTCTTCTGCTCTTTTGCTGATGTTTCCTCCTCATATGCCATGATGCGCGAAATCAATTCCTGTTTTTTACAACGCGCAATATTTTTAAGTCCTAATTCTTTGGCAATCTCTTTTATTTCATTGATTTTTTTGTCAGCAAGATTCACAAAACTACCTCCCGATAAAAAAGGGTATAACAAAAAGACACATACTCTGTGTTTCCAGTTCTCCATACCATTTTTCATGCAAAACAAGAATACCTGTGCGATTTTAAACACATAAGAAAAAGAAATGAATAAGAAATACTAAAAAATAAAAAGAATGATATATTATATTTTTATTATAACAAAATTCTCTCCCCTCTGCAATATGAATTTTTCACAATTTTTTTGTTTCCCTCTCATTTAAAAAACACAACCAAGCCGCTATTTCTCAGCATTTTTTCACCGCTTTTGACAATTTTTATTGATTTCCTCTTTTTAATGTGATATAACTATAATAGAAACAGGAGGCGTTTGTATATGAAAAAAAACATTTGGGAAAATGTATATTATAGGCTCAAAGACCCCACCGAAATCAAGCTGGCAATTCTGTATGTCATTTTCTATGCCGACATCCCCGTTCGCGATGTTGAACTCAAGCATTGCATGTTAGAAGCCACCAGTGTTGATTTCTTAGATCTGTGCGACATTCTCGCTCAGCTCACCGAAGAAAACCACATCAAAACCGTTTGGCGAGATGAAACTGATAAATACGTGCTGACCTCCTCCGGTGAAGACATGATTTCCATGTTTGAAAATAAACTGCTTCCCAGCGTTAAAAACAGTCTGAAAAACTCAGTTGATCAATATTATAAAAACGAAAGCACACGCAAGTCTCTGCGATGTGATGTGGTGCCGCTAAGCGACCAGTTGTTTCAGGCAGAACTCGAGCTCAAGGAAGGCAAAACACCACTGCTTGCTATGTCGGTTTTAGCAGGTAGCAAAAATCAGGCTCTCTCCATTTGCCGCGGTTTTCGCCGTGACCCGTACGGATTTTATAAAAAAATTACAGAGCTTTTATCTCAGGCTGATGAAGAACACGATTCATAAAAAGGAGAACTTCTATGTATGATGTTATCATCGCCGGCGGTGGTCCTGCCGGTTTAAATGCAGCGTTATATGCCGCACGCAGCGGCCTCTCCTGCCTTTTGTTAGAAAAAATGTTTGCTGGTGGGCAAATGACAACCACCTCAACGTTAGAAAACTACATCGGTTTTCCCGATGGTATAGATGCCATCACCTTGGGTATGCAAATGGAGCAACAGGCAAAAAACGCAGGTGCTACAATTCGATATGAAGAAATCAAGTCGATGGTGCTTTCTGACTCCATTAAAAAAATCACAACGGCTAAAGAAACTTTAGAAGCAAAAACTGTCATCTTGTGTATGGGGGCTTCCCCTCGACCGCTTGGCGCACCCGGCGAAGAGACCTTTCGTGCCAAGGGTGTTTCATACTGTGCCACCTGCGACGGCGCATTATATAGAGGCAAAACTGTGGCAGTCATCGGTGGCGGTGACACTGCCTTAGAAGATGCACTCGTGTTGGCAAAATACTGCGAAAAGGTTTACCTGATTCATCGGCGCGATACGTTCCGCGGCGTGCATACTTTGGTAGAAAAGGTAAGGTCATGTCCCAACATCGAACCTGTCTTAAACAGCGTTGTGGATGAAATTTGCGGCACCGACCGTGTGGATAGCATCATGGTAACAAATAAGGAAACCAACGCACAAACAACACTTTCCGTTCAAGGCGTATTTGTAGCGGTTGGCACCACTCCCAATACCGACTTAGTCAAATCGGAACTTCCCTTATCCCCTCAAGGCTATATCGTTACCGACGAAGCAATGCAAACGTCCATCAGCGGTGTTTTTGCTGCCGGCGACCTGCGTCAGAAAACTTTACGCCAAGTCATCACAGCCGCTGCTGACGGTGCAATAGCTGCCTACTCAGCACTACGCTACTTAACAGAAAACTGATGCAAATATGATTTGGATACAATAAAACAACTCCCTGACCTTACACAGTCAGGGAGTTGTTTTGTTTTATTTTTTATTTATATCTTCTTCTCATAAACACGATAATACCACATGCCAGCACAACAATCGGTACCAGCACAACTAAAATGGTAAACCATGTCCAGAACTGTGAGCTGCTAATGGTTAAAGAACCGGAGGGAATCTTCTTGATGCGCACCGTAATGGAAGCATCTCCACCGCCTTGCCAACTGATTGCATTTAAGAACACCTCATCATTGGCAAAGGATGCTTCTGCAACCAGGTCATTGAACATGAGCGCAGAACCTGAAACCAACAGTCGACTGGTCACAAGTTCACTCGACGTATTGCCTTTTTCTTTGGTAGCAGAGAGCACCAGGTTAAAGGGACCATCCACATCGCCTGACACTTTCTGGAATGTTTTCTGCTCCATAATAGTCTCTCCGCTTTCCTTTGCATAAGCGGTGTCATAGGTCGTCATAACCGGTTCAATCGTCACAGACGCAGGCTTATCAGCTGCTTGCGAAAGTGCATAAGCAAGACCGTAACCGGTGTGACGCTCCGTTTCCTTCACTGGTTCTGTAATAGCATGCTCCGCCATTTCAGAGAGCATAATGGGGGGATTATTATATACCATACTGTCTGCATCTATCACAATTTGACTTTCACAAACAATACCCCAGTCTGCTGCTAAATACTCATACAAATTCGGCAACGCTTCATGGATTGTGGGATCAACATAAACCTGCACATTACCACCGCGGTCTAAATATTGATCTAATTTGTTGATTTCGTCTATTGAAAAGTCAGACTGCGGTGCACTGATAATCACGACCGACTTGTTGTCCTGCGGAAAATCCTGCGTCATGGTGTCAAGCTGTTCAACCACATATCCATTCATTTCAAGCGCAGACTTTGCGCCGCTTGAAACATACTCGCCATGACCACTTGTATAGTGAACGGTTGAAAGCGACATACCATCAACAAAAGCCGCCAATTTCGTGGTCATAATACGCTCAACGTAGCTGTAATTCGAGTCAATGCCGTGATCGCTTCCGTAAGCAATAAACCCGTTCGGACTCACGACCTCATAACGGTCTCCCTGACGGATAATCACCGTATAATATGACTCAATTTCCTGTCTATATGCTTCAATTTCCGCAGGATTTTTATCAATATTGATTTCACGCAGCGTAATGTTTGAGTTACATTCAGGATATTTATCCAAAATGTTCATCAGCATAGAACGATTATCATTTTCTGTTCCGTCTGTTAAAAAGAGCAGCTCCGTAGGCTCATCAATTTGATTAACAATCTCCTTGGTTTCCTCGGTAAGAGCATAAATCTGATCCTCGGTAAAATCAATTTCCAAAGGAATTTTGCTGTCTAAGGAAACTAAAATTGCATTCAGTAATAACACAATCACCACAGCGCCAATGATAAACGCCTTGGAATTCAGTGAATACCGAAATTTTTTACGATTCATTTTTCTCCATCCTTTCTAAAACCAATATATCGGTTATTTCCAGCGTCTTCTTTCAATCACCTGGATTGTCAGAAAGATAAACAAGCCGGTCAGACTCACAAAATAAAACAGGGGCACAACGTTTAATGTACCTAATGTGAAGTCATAAAACCGATTATTAATGGAGATAAAGTCTAAAAACCAATCCAGCGCAACACCAACCCAGCGCCAAATACCGGAAAATACTTCTGAAAATTGAAGACCCAAGCCACCCAAAAACCAAAGAAAGAAGAGAATCGCCAAGGTCGAAACTGCCGCAATCACCTGACTTTCCGTAATGGATGACATAAACATGCCCAGGGCAACAAACAAAAGACCCATAAGAAACAGTCCCAAATAACCAACCAGTGTTTCAGAAATTGCCGGCGTTCCGTATTGCTCCATAATGGGCACAAACAACAGCGTCGCAGCAACTGAAATCAGCAGAACCGTTGCGGCTGCCAAAAACTTACCAAACACAATATCCCGCACACGCACCGGTGAAGTCAGAAGCAGCTGATCTGTCTTGCTCTTTCTTTCTTCTGAAAACAAGCGCATAGTCAGCACCGGAATAACAAACACAAAAATTAGGCTGACATTGGAAAAGAACGCGCTCATGGGCGTAAACTTACCTGCAAGGTTGATAAACACAAACATCAGCGATGCAAAGAAAAAGAACGCACTAAAGAAAATATAGCCAACTGGGGTCTTAAAATAAGATTTCAGTTCACGTTTATAAATTGCTTTCATTCTTCTCTTCCCCCTCTGCCATATCTTGTTCGGCAGTCTCTCCGGCTGCCTCGTTCACCAGCTCAATTTCTGTCTCATCTACATCACTCAAGCTGAAACCGCCTTGTCTCTGTGTCACTTCTAAGAAGATATCCTCTAATGAAAGGTCTACATTTTGAAGTAACAGAATCGGCAACTTCGCCGCTGCCAAGTTGTTAAAGATTGGCACTCTAACGTCAACACTCGGCTCAGACTCAATAATGAAATCAATCGAATCCTTTTCTTTTCTGCCTAAAGACTTTATGTATTTAACGCCCGCAATGCCCTCTAAGGCATCTAAAATCTGTCGTTCTTCACCCATTATGCGCATTTGCAGTTTGTTTTCATTCGAAAGAGATTTAGCAAGATTCTCCGGTGTGTCACTGGCAACCAAGCGACCTTTGTTAATAATAATCACACGCTCACAAATGGCATTGACTTCCTGCAGGATGTGAGAGGACAAAATAACCGTGTGTTCCCGACCGAGTTGCTTGATAACAGAGCGAATCTCAATAATCTGCTTGGGGTCAAGTCCCACAGTCGGCTCGTCCAAAATTAAAACTTCAGGATTCCCCACCATAGCTTGAGCCAGACCCACACGTTGCTTATAACCCTTAGAAAGATTGGCAATCATGCGGTTTTGAACATCCGTAATGCGAACGGTTTCGCAAATTTTACTCAAATGTTCTTCGCGGTCACCCTCCACCTGTTTTAAGTCAAAGACAAAGTCTAAATATTCACGAACCGTCATGTCCATATAAAGGGGCGGATGTTCCGGCAAATAGCCGATTTTTTTCTTCGCCTCCACAGGATTATCCAAAATGTTATGACCGTCAATGGTCACCTCACCGGCCGTTGCAGAAAGATAGCCGGTTAAAATGTTCATGGTTGTAGATTTACCGGCACCGTTAGGCCCTAAAAATCCAAGAATTTCGCCACGTTTTACTGAAAAAGAAATATTGTCAACAGCAAGCTGGCTACCGTATTTCTTGGTAAGATTCCTGATTTCAACCATTCTTTACCCTCCCAAAATCAAAATAGAATCATATCGACATTGGGCACCAGAAGCAATGCCCTCTGATGCCCATGCAAAAATTGTACCATACAAATATAAATATTTTATGAATAAACCGTAAACTTACTCTACGATATCCAGCTTCAGGTGTAATTCTGTAAGCTGCTTCGGTGCAACTGTGCCCGGTGTCTCTGTCATCAGTTCAGAAGCATCCTTAACCTTGGGGAATGCGATGACGTCACGAATCGAGTCACGTCCGGCAAGAAGCATCACCAATCTGTCAAGACCATATGCCATACCACCATGGGGCGGTGTGCCATAACGGAAAGCATTCATCAAGAAGCCAAACTGCTCCCAAGCTTCTTCTTTGGTAAAGCCTAAGGCTTCAAACATAGTCTGCTGCAGGTCTGTGTCAAAGATACGCAAGCTACCGCCGCCAACCTCATTACCGTTAAAAATCATGTCATAAGCCTTAGCGCGTGCCTTCTGCGGATTTTCGGTCAAGAGAGGAATATCTTCATCCAAAGGCATGGTGAAGGGATGATGTTTTGCAACATAACGCTCGTCCTCTTCGCTATACTCAAACAAGGGGAAGTCAACAACCCACAGAAGGTCATATTCATCCTTTTTCAGCATATCAAAACGACGGGCAAGCTCTAAACGAAGATTACCCAAAGCGTCATATACAACATCGTTGCGATCTGCCACAAACATAAGAACGTCGCCCACTTCCGCGTCCATTTTCTGCAAAATCGCATCAATTTCTTCCTGAGCTAAGAACTTAGTGAAGGAAGATTTCAAGCCGTTTTCTTCTACATTAATCCAAGCCATTCCCTTGGCTTTATATGTTTTAACGAAATCAACCAAAGAGTCAAGATCACGACGAGACAGCTTAGTAGCACCACCCTTACAGTTAATGGCGCGAACGCTGCCACCATTTTTCACTGCATCAGTAAATACCTTAAAGCCACAGCTTGCTACAATGTCAGACAGGTCAACCAATTCAAAACCAAAACGTGTATCCGGCTTATCAGAACCATAGCGGTCCATCGCCTCTTGATAAGTCATGCGACGGAAGGGTGTTTTCAGGTCAATACCTAAAATTTCCTTAAAGACCTTTTTCATAAAGCCTTCATTCACTTCCAACACGTCATCAATATTAACAAACGACATTTCAAGGTCAATCTGTGTAAATTCAGGCTGACGGTCAGCACGCAAATCTTCATCACGGAAGCATTTAACAATCTGCATATACCGATCCATACCGGACAACATTAGAAGCTGCTTGTACAACTGAGGAGACTGAGGCAATGCATAAAAATGACCGGGATGTACACGGCTGGGCACCAAATAGTCTCTGGCACCTTCCGGGGTGGACTTAGTCAGCATAGGTGTTTCAATTTCCAAAAAGCCCTGTGTGTCAAAATAATCACGAGCCAGCTTACACACTTTATGACGCAGTTCCATCAAACGCTGCATATCAGGACGGCGCAGATCTAAATAACGGTATTTCAAGCGAACTTCTTCACGAACATTGCTGTTTTCTTCAATATAAATCGGCGGCGTTTCAGCCTTAGACAGAATACGCAGCTCTGTTGCACACACTTCAATGGCACCTGTGGGATATTTATCGCTAATCATTTCTTTATCACGAAGAACAACCTTACCCACAACAGCCAAAACATATTCACTGCGGATGGAATCTGCTTTTTCAAACAGTTCCTTATCCTGATCCATGTTAAAAACAACCTGCACAATGCCGGAACGATCACGCAAACTAACAAAAATAAGACCGCCCAAGTTACGACATACCTGAGCCCAGCCCATTACGGTAACTGTGCTGCCCACATTTGCTTCACGCAATTCGCCGCATTTGTGGGTTCTTTTCAGCCCTGCTAAAGTTTCCATTTACTTCAAACCTCCAAGTTGCTCAAAAAATTTTCCCAAAGCATCCAGTTCAATCTCTATTGTTTCCCCTGTTTCCATGTTTTTTAGCTTAGCGCTGCCGGCTAAAATTTCATTATCACCCAGCACCATGGTATACTTCGCGCCGATTTTGTCGGCATATTTCATTTGTGCCTTCACGCTGCGGCTCATGTAATCACGATCCGTAGCAACACCCTGACGACGCAAGTCCGTCACCAGTTTTTGCACAAATAAATCAGCTTTTTCACCAATATGACCTACAAAGAGATCAACTGCCTCATGACCACCTAAATCAATCTCTAAGTTCTCAAGAAGCAATAAGAGGCGCTCTAAGCCCAAACCAAAACCAACAGCGGGCAAGTCCGGTCCACCAAGCTCAGCAACGAGACCGTTGTAGCGTCCGCCACCGCAAACCGTTCCCTGTGCACCAATATTTTTAGAAACAATCTCAAAAACGGTACGCGTATAATAATCCAGACCGCGAACAATGGTGCCATCTACTGTATATGAAATACCCATGGCATCCAGACAGCTTTTCAGACGCTCAAAGTGCGCTTCACAGTCGGGGCAAATATTATCCAATAAAATAGGTGCATGATTATAAATATCCTTGCAGCTTTGCTGTTTACAATCCAAAATACGCAAAGGATTTTTTTCATATCGCTGACGACATGTTTCACACAAATCCTCTAGATGCGGCTTAAAGTATTCACGCAACTTCTGATTATAAGCCTTGCGGCAATCCGGACATCCAATGCTGTTAATCTCCAGCTCCACGCCAGTAACACCAAGACGGCGAAACAGTTCAAGTGCCAGCGAAATAACCTCTGCATCCAGCGCCGCATCTTCAGCGCCAAACACCTCAACACCAAACTGGTGAAAAGCACGCAAGCGACCTGCCTGAGGCTTTTCATAGCGGAAGCACGGCGTTACATAATAAAGCTTAGCCGGCAGCGGTTGCGCATAAATTGAGTGCTCAACCAAGCTGCGCACCACCGATGCCGTTCCCTCCGGACGCAAAGTAATGCTGCGGTCACCTTTATCGTTAAAGGTATACATTTCTTTTTGCACAACGTCAGTGGTCTCACCCACGCCACGTTCAAACAACTCCGTATGTTCAAAAACCGGGGTGCGGATTTCTCTGTAGCCAAAATCCTGACAAAGTTCCTTCACTGCGGACTCCATTTTGTGCCACTTATATGATTCTTGAGGCAAAACATCATGTGTGCCTCTTGGTGCCTTAATCTGCATAGGCAATGTCTCCATTCTGACTGTCACTTAAAAATAAGCACAAGACAATTAATTATATATTATGTTATTATATCACATAGTCTTCTAAATTGCAATTATTTTATTTATTTTCCATAGAATAAATATCCCCCCGTATAACGGGGGGTTTTTCATTTTCGGGCATAGCCCTAATACTACTGGCTGCACACAAGTGTGCTTTTGTATTGGCCTGCCAGCCATGCAACTGCTACTGACTACCCATAAATGGGTTATGTAAAA
>JAZOBC010000054.1:0-2886 GCA_045595795.1 Clostridia bacterium
GCAGCCTACACCTACCTCGGCACTGCCAACTACACCAAACACACTGGCTCCAAGCCTATGAACATCACCTGGCGTTTGGATAAACCCATCCCTGCGAAGTTCTTAAAGAAAACAAACAAACTGGTGGTTGGATAACTGCCATGGGACGAATGAGGAAGAGCTTTTCTAGTCGTTGATCACCAATAACCATGTCAATAGAGTATACCCTAATGACATAATTGAAACACACCTAAATATATGTCACATAAGTTCCTTTCTATATTTTGAAATGTTGCAAAATTAACGGGTAGTTCATTGAAATAGGAACGGCTACTTGGTATAATAAGGTCAGATTATGAAGGGATTGTTGTCCCGTGAGAGTAGGACATGTCCGTTGCTCCACCGCCGAGCAGAATGAAGCCCGCCAGCTGAAAATGATGGAGGAGCAAAAAGTCGAGAAGGTTTTTCTTGACAAGACCAGCGGTAAGAATATTTACCGGAAAGATTTCAAAGCAATGATGGCCTTCGTTCGCGCCAGTGACACTGTGATTGTGGAGAGTATCTCCCGTATCGCTAGAAACACCAGGGACCTTCTGACCATCATTTCCAGTTTGACAGATAAAGGCGTTGAGTTTGTCAGTCTAAAGGAGAATATCGATACCACAACTCCCCATGGACGATGCATGCTTACTGTTTTCGCTGCCTTGGCTGAATTGGAACGCGAAAGCATCCTGGAACGGCAGCATGAGGGTATTGAAATTGCCAAGACCGAAGGTAAGTACAAAGGCCGTAAGCCTGTAGTAGTCAATGAAGCCCAGTCCCGAGCTGTCTGCGCTCATTGACGTGCTGGCGAAATCACTGCCACCGCCGCGGAGAAGGAATAAGATCTTAAAACGAACACCTTTTATCGCAGAGTTAAGGAATTATAAAAAACAGGAGGTTTAAGGCATGTCAGAACCTAAAAGAATTTCAATAGAAGGAAAAAGTTATTTTGCTTGGCATTATGAGGAACAAACCAAAATAAAGCATCGTGTTTTAGGTGCTTATTCAAGAATTTGGATTTCTAAACTAGGCAAATATAACAATACTATGTTTTTTGACTGCCATGCTGGGTGTGGCGCCTACATCAATTCAGAAACGGGCGAGGTATCATATGGATCTTCGTTTTTGGTTGAAAAAATCGCCTCGGAAATCAACGCAAAACGAAACTTCAATAATTTCATATGTGCATGCGAGACAAAGCAAACATATTATGATAATTTCCAAAAAGTTATGGCAGATATCGGTAAAAAAACTATATCGCTTAAAAAAGATGATTTTCAAAATGTATTGACAGCCCCTCGTGTTAAGCGTTATTACTCCACGCACCCAACCTTATTTTTTGTAGATCCCTTCGGATACACGATGAAGATGTCATCTATCGCAAAAATGATGGTTAACCGAAAGAATGAAGTCATCGTAAACTTTATGTTTGATTTTATCAATCGCTTTCTATTCGTATCTGATTCCAATCTGTTGGATGAGTTCTTTGGCTCTGGCGATTGGCGCAATGCTGATAGTTTGAGTTTGGCTGAACGCGAAAAATATCTTGTGGATTTATTTAAACAGAATTTAAAAAAAGCCACCAACGCAAAATACGTATACGCATACAGATTGTGTTATGCAGATAAAGATCAAACGTATTACTATCTTGTTCATGCAACTAACAATATCGAGGGCATCACCTATATGAAGGAAAGCTTTGCATCAGTAAATAATGGTCGCGTTGAATATTTAGGGAACCTCTGAATAAATCAGCTTTTTCTATTCCCAGATTGGTTTTTCAAAGATTTTTACTCAAAGCAGAGGATTTTACGCCCTTACAACGGCCATTTATCTACTATTTTCAGTGCTTGCCTGCCCTTTTTCTTAAAAAAGGGCAGACTACCCCTATATCAAGCCGGGCAGAGTTTTCGTCCGGCAATCGCAAGAGCGTACAGATTGGCACAGGCAAACATTGCATATAAACGGTTCTCGTTCTTTTTTAGCCCTCGATACGCTGTTTTCTTGTAGCCAAACTGACATTTTATGATCCTAAAGGCGTGTTCTACTTTACACCGGACAGAGGATTTTCGGTTCTCGATATAACGCTCCCAGTCTATTGCGTTGTCAGACACTCGCGGTAAGGTTTTGGGGCGGCGGTTGATGCGGAATTCTATTTTTGAGAAATGTTCATTATTTTTGATCTCGGGGCGCTTCTCCACTCCGCGATATCCGGAATCTCCGTATACCACTTCGTCGTCTTCTCGTAGCAACTTCGCTGCTTGAGATATATCATGCTCATTGGCCGGAGTGACGGTGATTGTATGAACCAGCCCACTGCCTGCGTCTACACCGATATGACACTTCATTCCGAACCGCCATTCGTTGCCCTTTTTCGTTTGGTGCATTTCGGGATCTCGTGCCTTTTGTGCATTTTTCGTTGAGCTGGGAGCGTTGATAATGGTAGCGTCTACAATCGTGCCGCCCTTCATCATATGTCCGGTTGCAACCATTACTCGGTTGATCGCATCAAAAAACAGCTTGTTCAGACCGTTCGCCTCTAAAAGATGTCGGAATTTGCACAGCGTTGTTTCGTCCGGTACAGCTTCCGTCATGAAGTCAATACCGGTAAATCTACGCATAGCATAGCTGTCATAAATGGAATCTTCGGTTGCAGGGTCAGACAGATTGAACCAGATTTGAAGCAGATACATCCGCAGCATTTTCTCGATCCCCATCGGCGGACGACCACGTTTTCCACTGGGATAGTAGGGCTCGATGACTCCTACCCACTCATCCCATGGAATGATTTCGTCCATGATTTCCAAAAATTCTTCTCGCTTGGTTTTCTTCTTGCGGAAGCTGTACTCGATGTCTGTGAATGTT
>JAZOBC010000055.1:0-15798 GCA_045595795.1 Clostridia bacterium
TGTTTAACCTGCGTTTCCAGAACGCAACGAATCAGCTGGAAAATCCCATGCGAATCGTCGAGGTTAAGAAAACAATTGCCAGAATTAAAACTGTTTTAGCAGAAAGAAAGCTGGAAGAGGAAGCTAACTAATTTGCATTTAAGCGGAAAGGAGTGAAATCATGGAACGTAATTTCAGAAAACAGAAAATCGGCAAGGTCGTCAGCGATAAGATGGATAAAACCATCGTTGTGGCGATTGAATATAACGTAAAGCATCCCCTTTACGGTAAAATTGTTAAGCGTACCTACAAGCTCAAGGCTCATGATGAAAATAACATCTGCCAAATTGGTGATCGCGTTCGCGTCATGGAAACCAGACCCTTATCTAAGGACAAGAGATGGAGACTGGTGGAGATTGTAGAAAAAGCCAAGTAAGATAGCTTTGGCACGATACTAAATAAGGAGGAAACCGATATGATTCAACAGCAAACGCTTTTGAAGGTTGCCGACAACACCGGTGCTAAAGAACTGATGTGTATCCGCGTTTTAGGTGGTTCTAAAAGAAGATATGCAGCAATCGGTGACGTTGTGGTTGCTTCTGTTAAGAAGGCTACGCCCGGCGGTGTTGTGAAAAAAGGTGACGTTGTTAAGGCTGTTATTGTTAGATCTGCCAGTGGCGTTAGACGCAACGACGGACCTTACATTAAGTTTGACGAATACGCAGCCGTCATTATAAGAGAAGATAAAAATCCTAGAGGAACCCGTATTTTTGGGCCCGTTGCAAGAGAGCTTCGTGAAAAAGAATATATGAAGATTCTCTCTCTGGCTCCCGAGGTGCTGTAAGGAGGAGGTACGCTATCATGGCGAAAATGCATGTTAAATCCGGCGACGAGGTCATCGTGATTTCCGGTAAGGATAAAGGCAAAAAGGGCAAAGTTTTAAGCGTGTTCCCGGACAAGGGCAAGGCAATCGTTGAAGGTGTTGCAGTTGCAACCCGTCATCAAAAGCCCCGCCGCGCTGGTGAACCCGGCGGCATCATTAAGCAGGAGGCTCCTGTTGATGCTTCAAATCTGATGAACATCTGCTCTAAATGCGGAAAACCGGCAAGAATTGGCCGTAAGGTTTTAGAAAACGGTGACAAAGTCAGATATTGCAAGAAGTGCAATGAAGTTTTCAATGATTAGTAAAGGAGGTTTAAAGGCTGATGACTAGAATGCAGGAGAAATACACCAGTGAGGTTGCACCCGCATTGATGGCTAAATTTAGCTACAAAAGCGTAATGCAGATTCCGAAGCTGGAGAAAATCGTTATCAATATCGGCCTGGGCGAAGCAAAAGAAAACGCCAAGGCATTAGACAGCGCAGTGGATGATCTGATGGCCATTACCGGTCAGCGCCCTGTTATCACAAAGGCAAAGAAATCCGTTGCTGCATTTAAAGTCAGAGAAGGAATGAACATCGGCTGCAAAGTAACTCTGCGTGGCAAGAAGATGTATGAATTCTTAGACAGACTGTTTTCAGTGGCTCTGCCTCGTGTTAGAGACTTCAGAGGTATCAATCCCGATTCCTTTGACGGACGTGGCAACTACTCACTGGGAATCAAAGAACAGCTTATTTTCCCGGAAATAGATTATGATAAGATCGATAAAATCAGAGGTATGGATATTATTGTCGTTACCACAGCCAAGACCGACGAGGAAGCAAGAGAACTGCTCACACTGATGGGCGCTCCCTTTGCCAGCCGGTAAGCTCTGATTGTGAAGGAGGAGAAAAATGGCTAAAAAATCGATGATTAACAAACAGCAAAGAACGCCTAAGTTCAGCACCAGAGCGTATAATCGCTGCAAAATTTGCGGACGTCCCCATGCTTATTTAAGAAAGTATGGTATCTGCCGTATCTGTTTTAGAGAATTGGCTTATAAGGGCCAGATTCCCGGTGTGAAAAAGGCCAGCTGGTAAAATTATTTGGAAGGAGGCTACAATCATGCAAGTGACCGATCCTATCGCGGATATGCTGACCAGAATCCGGAATGCTAATTCCGCTCGTCACGAAACGGTTGACGTGCCCGCCTCTAACATGAAGAAGGCTATTGCAGCCATTCTGCTTGAGGAAGGGTATATAAAGAACTATCAGGTCATCGAAGATGGAAAGCAGGGCGTTATCAGAATCGCTCTGAAATATGTTGGAAAAGAAAAGGTTATCTCCGGTTTGCAGAGAGTATCTAAGCCGGGTCTCAGAATTTACAAAAATACTGAGGAGCTGCCCAAGGTTTTAAAGGGCCTGGGTATCGCCATCATTTCCACATCCAAGGGAATTATGACCGATAAAAAGGCAAGGCAGGAAAACGTCGGCGGCGAGGTCCTGGCCTTTGTCTGGTAAAAACTAGACAGGGAGGTGTCAGAGAATGTCCAGAATTGGTAAAATGCCGATTACGGTTCCCGGTGGCGTTGACGTTACCATTGGTGCGGCTAACGAAATTACCGTTAAAGGACCGAAAGGCACATTAACAAAAAACTTACATCCTGATATGATTATCAAGAAGGAAGACGGTGTGATTACCGTTGAAAGACCTTCGGAAATAAAAGCTCACAAGGCGCTTCACGGTCTGACCCGTACATTGCTTAACAACATGGTTGTTGGCGTAACGGAAGGCTATGAAAAGACCTTGGAAGTTAACGGCGTTGGTTACAGGGCACAGCTGCAGGGCAAAAACCTGCTGATGAACCTGGGCTATTCACATCCTGTAGAAATGGTTCCTGCCGATGGTGTTACCATCGAGGTTCCCAATCCCAATACCATCATTGTAAAGGGTATTGACAAGCAGGTTGTTGGTGAATTCGCTGCTAAGGTAAGAGAAAAGAGACTGCCTGAGCCGTATAAGGGCAAGGGTATCAAATACTCTTACGAGCATATCAGACGCAAAGAAGGCAAAGCGGGCGGTAAGAAATAATCTCTCTTTGCTAAATAGGCATGGCAAAATCCATGCAGCTTAAAGAAGGAGTGAAAAACGTGATTAAGAAGCCTGTCAGTAATGTGGCAAGACTCAGAAGACATAAAAGAGTTCGTAAACTGATCAGCGGAACAGCACAGCGTCCCAGACTGAATGTGTTCAGAAGCTTAAAGCATATTTATGCTCAGATCATTGACGACACAAAAGGCATTACGCTGGTTTCCGCCTCTACCTTAGACAAAGAGCTTAAGG
Organism: Clostridia bacterium; assembly: GCA_045595795.1. Taxonomy (GTDB): domain Bacteria; phylum Bacillota; class Clostridia; order UBA1381; family UBA9506; genus UMGS755. The sequence goes on from JAZOBC010000055.1 coordinate 3,183, forward strand.
AAAATTACGGCGGTAACAAGGATGCTGCCAGAGCAGTCGGCAAGCTGGTTGCCGAGCGTGCCGTGGAAGCCGGAATTAAAGAGGTCGTTTTCGACCGTGGCGGCTACATCTACCATGGACGTGTACAGGAATTAGCTGAAGGCGCCCGTGAAGGCGGCCTGGAATTTTAAGAAAAGGAGGAAACCAGTTTGGCTCAGTTAATAGATGCAAGTGTTTTAGACATCAAAGAAAAAGTCGTGAAGCTCAGCCGCGTAGCAAAGGTTGTTAAGGGCGGTCGTACCTTCCGTTTTTCAGCATTAGTTGTAGTGGGCGATGAAAACGGTCATGTAGGTTGCGGAACCGGTAAAGCAGCAGAAATCCCCGAAGCAATCCGTAAGGGTATTGAAGATGCTAAGAAAAACATGATTACCGTTAATCTGACCGGCACCACCATTCCCCACGACACAATCGGCGAGTTCGGTGCAGGCAGAATTCTCTTAAAGCCTGCTGCTCCCGGTACCGGTGTTATCGCCGGCGGCGCAGCCAGAGCTGTCATTGAGCTTGCTGGAATCAGGGACATCAGAACAAAGTCTCTCCGTTCCAACAATGCAAGAAACGTGGTGAAAGCCACAATTTCCGGATTAGCCTCCTTAAAGGATGCCGGTGAAGTGGCAAAACTCAGAGGCAAATCCAAGGAAGACTTATTAGATTAAGGAGGTACGGTATCATGGCTATGCTAAAGGTGAAGCTTGTTAAAAGCACCATCGGCAGAAAGAAAGACCATATTGCTACGGTACACGCACTGGGTCTTAAAAAGATCCGGGATGAGAAAGAACACCAGGACAACGCTGCAATTCGCGGTATGATTGCCAAGGTGGACTATATGCTCGAGGTTGAAGAAATATAGTAAAAGGAGGTGCTTGAAGTGAAACTGAACGAGTTAAAGCCGGCAGAAGGCTCCAAAAAGGCAGCGTTCAGAGTTGGCCGTGGACACGGTTCCGGTAATGGTAAAACAGCCGGCAGAGGTCATAAGGGTCAGAACGCGCGTTCAGGCGGCGGCGTACGTCCGGGCTTTGAAGGCGGACAGATGCCTATTTACAGACGTTTGCCGAAGAAGGGCTTTACTAATATTTTCGCAAAGACTTATACACAGATTAATGTTTCAGATTTAAACAAATTTTCCGATGGTACAGAGGTTACCGCTGAGGTATTAAAGGCTGAGGGAATCATCAAGAAGATTAACGACGGTGTTGTCGTTTTAGGTCGCGGTGATTTAACTGCTAAGAATCTGACCGTAAAAGCAGTGCGCTTCTCTGCCACTGCGGCGGAAAAAATTGCAAACGCCGGAGGAAAGGCGGAGGTGGTCTAAATGCTGCAAACGCTCAGAAACGCATGGAAGATTCCTGAATTAAGAAAGAAAATGCTTTATACACTGCTCATGTTGGTGGTTTTCCGCGTGGGTTCCTACATCCCTGTTCCGGGTCTTGCTCCCGGTGCAGTAGGCCAAATGCTGGGTGGCTTTTCAGAAGGTATGCAGGGTCTTTTAAACAATTTTTCAGGCGGCGCCCTGGAGCGTGGATCCATTTTTGCCATGAGCATTTCGCCTTACATCAATGCGTCCATCATCATTCAGCTGTTAACAGTTGCAATTCCTGCTTTGGAACGCTTGAGTAAAGAAGGCGAAGAAGGTAGAAAAAAGATTTCTTCTTACACTCGTTATGCAACCGTACTGCTCGGTTTTCTGCAGGCAACCGGATTATATTTCGGTTTAAGCGGTAGCTTAGTTGGTGGCCCCAGCTTCATGAACTATGTAATCCTGACTCTGTCTTTCACAGCAGGTACAGCGTTCTTGATGTGGTTGGGTGAAGAAATTACCGAAAAAGGTATTGGTAACGGTATTTCCCTGCTGATCTTTGCAGGTATCGTTTCCCGCGGACCTGATATGATTAAGTCACTGTATGCATCTTTGTTTGCATCCGGCGACATCACCATTCAGTCTGCAGTTACCTTAATTGGTGTTGTGGTCATTGCAGTTGTGGCAATTGCCTTTGTTGTACTGATGAATGATGCAGAACGCAGAATTCCTGTTCAGTATGCAAAACGCGTGGTAGGTAGAAAGATGTATGGCGGTCAAAGCACACATATTCCTTTGAAAGTTTCAATGGCAGGCGTGCTGCCCATCATCTTTGCAATTTCTATCATGTCTTTCCCCCAGACAATTAACATGTTCATCAACGGAACAGAGATTCCTGGTGGATTCTGGGGTATTGTGCTGAAGTTGTTCCAACAGACGCATCCGTTCTATATTGTTGTGTATTTCCTGTTAATTGTGTTCTTCACATATTTCTACACAGCAATACAGTTCAATCCGATTGAAGTATCTAACAACATGAAGAAGAATGGCGGATTTGTTCCGGGTATTCGTCCCGGCAAGCCCACTTCTGACTTCATTGCAAGAATCATGTCCAAGATTACACTGTTTGGTTCATTGTTCCTGGCAGTGATTGCAATTTTCCCGATTCTGTTGGCTCGTGTTCCGGGCCTCGCCGGCGTTTCTATCGGCGGTACATCCTTGCTGATTATCGTTGGTGTTGCACTTGAAACCGTGAAGCAGATGGAATCTCAGATGCTCATGCGTCATTATAAGGGATTCTTGGAATAAGGAGACTTGCGACATGAAATTAGTATTCTTCGGTCCGCCGGGTGCCGGTAAGGGCACCCAGGCGGCTAAGCTCTCAGAGGCTTTGAAGATTCCGGCAATTTCTACCGGCCATATCATTAGACAGGCCATGGCAGAAGGAACGCCGGTCGGCAAAATTGCTGAAGATTACATTAGTCGCGGAGCACTGCTTCCTGATGATGTGGTTGCAGCTTTGGTTGCTGAAAGACTTCAAAGTGATGACTGCCAAAAGGGCTATATTTTAGACGGTTTTCCCAGAACCTTGGTTCAGGCTCAGATTATGGATGAAACAGGGATTGAGGTTGACCGTGTGATTGATATTGAAGTGGCGGATGCGTCCATCGTGAAACGTATGGCCGGTCGTCGTGTCTGCGGCAAATGCGGTGCGGCATTCCACACAGAATTCAATCCCCCGAAGACAGAAGATGTTTGTGATATCTGCGGTGAGACACTTTCCATCAGATCAGATGATGCACCTGAGGTTGTGCTCAATCGCTTAACGATTTATCATGAGCAAACCGAACCTTTGAAAGCATATTATGAAAAGCAAGGCAAGCTGGTTGTCATTGAAGGCGAAGGTTCTGTTGAAGAAATCTTCTCCCGTGTTTCTAAGGCAGCTTCCGGTGAGGCAGAGTAAGCTTATGATTAAGATTAAATCGTCCCACGAAATTGAAGCGATGCGTGCGTCAGGTAAAATCCTGGCCGCAACCTTTGAAGAACTGGCTGGATCCATTCAGCCGGGGATTACAACCGCTGAACTTGATGACATTGCTGCCCGGTTTATCCGGAAAGAAAATGCGACATGTTCCTTTTGGCAATATAACGGCTATCCCGGTCATATCTGTACGTCAGTAAACGGACAGGTGGTACACGGAATTCCTTCTAAGCACACCGTGCTACGTGAAGGAGACATTGTCAGTGTGGATATTGGTGTTTTTTACCGTGGTTATCACAGTGACAGTGCGAAAACCTTCCCTGTGGGAACGATTTCGCCGGAAGCCGAAAGGCTGATTCGTGTAACGAAGGAAAGCTTTTACGAAGGCTTAAGAAAGGCTCAGGCAGGGAATCGTGTGCAAGACATTGGTGCTGCAGTGCAGAATTATGTTGAACAACACGGCTATTCTGTTGTCAGAAGCCTGGTGGGTCACGGCGTTGGCAGTGAGCTCCACGAAGATCCCGAGGTTCCCAATTTTGGAACGGCGGGTCGTGGGCCGAGACTACTGCCCGGCATGACACTGGCGATTGAGCCGATGGTAAATCAAGGAACGTATCATGTAAATACCCTGGCCGATCAATGGACAGTGGTAACAGCAGACGGTAAGCTTTCTGCACACTATGAACACACCATTTTGGTGAGAGACGGTGAAGCGGAAATCCTGACGGTTTGTTAAAGTTTTTTGAGGTGATGATGTTTGGACGTTTTTGCCGGTGACATAGTTTATTCTAAGGCAGGCAGGGACAAGGACAGGCCCTTTGTGGTCTTGGCGGTGACAGATGCTCAGTATGCCATCATAGCAGATGGGAGAAAGCGTCGAGTCGATAAGCCAAAGAAAAAAAAGATAAAACATCTATTAAAAAGCGGTCATGCATCTTCTTTGCTTCAAGAGAAGCTAAGAAGCGGCACGAAAGTTACCAATCCTGATTTAAAAAGGGTTTTGGCTGAGATTTCAAATCATGATGCATAGGAGGTTTTACTATGGCAAAAGAAGGCGTTTTAGAGCTGGAAGGTACCGTTTTAGAGTCGCTTCCCAACGCAATGTTTCAGGTAGAGCTTGAGAATGGCCATCAAATTCTGGCACATATCTCTGGCAAACTGAGAATGAATTTTATCAGAATTTTACCGGGCGATAAGGTTACAGTTGAACTGTCGCCCTATGACCTGACGAAAGGCCGAATCACCTGGAGAGCGAAATAATCCGGGTGGCAAGCCGCTATAGAGATTTTAGGCTCATATGCAGCCTTTAAGGAGGAATTCACATGAAGGTCAGACCGTCTGTTAAACCTATTTGCGAAAAATGCAAAATCATTAAGCGCAAAGGTAAGGTTATGGTGATTTGTGAAAATCCCAAACACAAGCAGAAGCAGGGCTGAGTATCAGTAGCCCCCTGCCCTGGGGGCGTACCTACATGTTAAAACCCGTGCGGGGCGGCTGCACGCTTCGGGCGTGACCCGCAAGGTTAGGCATATACACGATTGAAATGTATTGGAGGTGTAAAAATGGCAAGAATTTCAGGTGTAGACTTACCCAGAGAAAAGAGAGTAGAAATTGGCTTGACCTACGTTTACGGTATTGGTCTTTCCAGCTCCCGTAAAATCTTGGCAGCAACCGGTATCAATCCTGATACACGCGTGAAAGATCTCACAGAGGACGAGGTTTCCAAGCTGAGAGATATCATTGACAATGAATATACGGTAGAGGGTGACTTAAGACGTAACGTTGCTTTGGACATCAAGCGTTTGATGGAAATTGGCTGTTACAGAGGCATTCGTCACAGAAAGGGCTTACCCGTTCGCGGTCAGAGAACTAAGACCAACGCCAGAACAAGAAAAGGTCCGGCCAGAACAATTGCAAACAAGAAGAAATAAGGCTTCATAACCTCTGTTTCTTCCCTTGCTATAGCTGCTGAGGCGGTTATGGCAGCGTGATGAAATTGCTAATACTGTTATAAACCTTTCTAAATACATTGTCTGCTCAAGGCAGACAGGAATATGAGCTTTGCGAAAGGAGGAGCAAACATGGCAAAAGTAGCAAGAAGAACAACTCGCAGAAAAGTTAAGAAAAATATTGAGCGTGGTGCGGTGCATATCCAATCCACCTTTAATAACACAATTGTTACAATTACTGACGTTGCCGGCAATGCAATCAGCTGGGCGTCATCCGGTGGACTGGGCTTCCGTGGCTCCAGAAAGAGCACACCGTTTGCTGCACAGATGGCAGCAGAAACCGCAGCTAAGGCTGCTATGGAACATGGCCTGAAAACTGTTGAAGTTTACGTTAAGGGTCCCGGTTCCGGTAGAGAAGCTGCAATCCGTGCACTGCAGGCAGCAGGTCTTGAGGTTAGCATGATTAAAGATGTTACCCCCATTCCTCACAATGGCTGCAGACCGCCGAAAAGAAGAAGAGTTTGATTTTATCCATGGTTTGTCTTATGTATCATAAGACAAACGTCAATAATTGAGGAGGTGTAATTCCGAAATGGCACGTTATACAGGTGCAGTATGCAGACTTTGCCGTAGAGAAGGACAGAAGTTGTTCTTAAAGGGCGAACGTTGCTACACTGATAAATGCGGTATCGAGAGAAGAAAATATGCTCCGGGCATGCACGGCCAAAGCCGGAAAAAGCTGTCGGAATACGGCGTGCAGCTGAGAGAAAAGCAAAAGGCCAGAAGATATTATGGCGTTTTGGAATCCCAGTTTAGAAAATATTTTGAAATGGCAAACAAGATGAAGGGTATCACAGGTGAAAACCTGCTCTCCGTTTTGGAAAGCAGACTTGACAACGTGGTATACCGTCTTGGTTTCGGTATGTCAAGACCTGAAGCAAGACAGCTTGTTACACACGGTCATTTCACTGTTAACGGCAAGAAGGTTAATATTCCGTCTTACTTAGTGAAACCCGGTGATGTAGTTGCGATCTGCGAAAAGAGCAGAGGCAGCGAGAAAATCAAAGAAGTTTTAGAGAAAACGGAATCAAGAAATGTTCCCCAGTGGTTGGATCTGGATCGCAATACGCTTTCCGGTAAGGTTCTGACCTTGGCTCAGCGTGAACACATTGACCTTGAGCTTGCTGAACACTTGATCGTTGAGTTGTACTCTAAGAACTAAGGTTGATCTTATCGCTGAGATAAAGGCCTTCTTTGAAGGTCTGTATACCCTCGCAAATAAGATTTTCGCTATGAAAGCGTGAAACCAAACCTAAGAAAGTGTTCGTGTGCGTTGTCGCTCAGAACATGCAAGAGAACACTTTTTTGTTGATGGAAGAGCCAGCTCTTCTGTACAATAAAAAAGAGGGAGGGTTTAGTCTATGTTGGAAATTGAAAAACCAAATGTTGAGTGTTTGGAACTTGCTCCCGACGGCAAGTATGGTAAATTCGTTGCAGAACCGCTCGAAAGAGGCTATGGCACAACGCTTGGTAACTCGCTGAGAAGAATGCTTCTGTCATCACTTCCCGGTGCGGCTGCTACCAGCGTGAAAATTGACGGCGTGCTTCACGAATTTTCTACCATTCCTGGCGTTAAGGAAGATGTGACAGAGATTATTCTGAACATCAAGCAGATTGCTGTCAAGCTCCATTGCGATACACCAAAGGTTGTGTATATTGAAATGGAAGGCGAAGGCGAAATCAAAGCCGGCGACATTAAGCTGGACTCTGATATCGAGATTTTCAATCCCGACCTTCACATTGCAACCTTAAACAAGGATGCGAAGCTGTACATGGAAATTACCTTCAGCAAGGGCAGAGGTTATGTTTCTGCTGAGCGTAACAAGCAGCTGAACCAAAACATCATTGGCGTTATCCCTGTTGACTCAATTTACACACCGGTTCACCGGGTAAACTATTTTGTAGAAAATACCCGTGTTGGACAAATCACCGATTATGATAAGCTCACGCTGGAAGTTTGGACAAACGGCTCCATTCGTCCTGATGAAGCAGTCAGCCTGGCTGCTAAAATCATTAATGAGCATTTGATGCAGTTCATTGATTTATCAGAAGAAGCAAAGAATGCTGAGATTATGATTGAGAAGGAAGAAGGTAAGAAAGAAAAGGTTCTGGAGATGACAATTGAAGAACTTGATCTTTCCGTTCGTTCCTATAATTGCTTAAAGCGTGCCGGTATCAATACGGTAGAAGATTTGACTAAGCGTACCGAGGAAGATATGGTTAAGGTTAGAAACCTGGGCCGTAAGTCCTTGGAAGAAGTCATTGAAAAGCTTCATGGCTTAGGTCAGACCTTTGCAAAGAAAGAAGATTAAAAAACTATCTTTGGTAGACCTTCATCCTCTATGCAGCTTTTTAGCTGTGGGTCTACCGGACCAAACCGATTAAAAGGAGGGTAATAAGATGCCGGGTACAAGAAAACTGGGTCGTCCTACCGACCAGAGAAATGCTATGCTCAGAAACCTTGTAACATCTTTGTTGGAAAACGGTAAAATCGAAACAACGGTTAGCCGTGCCAAGGAAACAAGATGTATGGCTGAAAAAATGATTACACTGGGTAAGGATAACACCTTAGCTTCCAGAAGAAGTGCTTTATCATATCTTATGAAGAAAAGCGTGGTATATAAGCTTTTTGAAGAAATCGCTCCTAAATATGCAGAGCGTAACGGCGGATATACCAGAATCATTAAAGCCGGCCCCAGAAGAGGCGACGGTGCTGAAATGGCTATCATTGAACTGGTAGACTAATATTTACAACAAGTAAAAGGACTATCTCCTTCGAGATAGTCCTTTTTATATGTTTTAGAAATCCGAAAATATCAATATAGTATAATTATTATATCAAATTAGCAAAAGACCGCTGTTTTGTTGAATGATATAATAAGCGTAGAATAGGTCCTTAAACCTAAACATAACAAGGGGAGGCATTTTTATGCTGACATATCAGGATTACGAAAAATTTACACAGGAAGCAAGCAAATATTTAGAAAAAGCCGGCATTGTGATCACCGAGGAAGAACGCAGCCGAATGGAAGTGGCAGAATATGACTTGGGTTGCATTGAAGAGGTTGGCCTTGAATTGGTTGTATATGTAAACACGGAGCGTTGCTGTGCTAAAGAGTTGGTTCTTCTGCCGGGACAAACCTGTCCGGAACACAGACATCCGGAAATCGATGGTCAAGAAGGTAAAGAAGAAACATTTCGTTGTCGGTATGGCACCGTATATCTCTATGTTGAGGGTGAAGGAAGCGAGGATATCTGTGCGACTTTGCCGACTGGGATGGAGCAATATTTCACTTGCCGTAAGGAAATTATTTTACAACCGGGCGAACAATATACCATTATGCCTAATACATTCCATTGGTTTCAGGCAGGAGCGGAGGGCGCTGTTGTATCAGAATTTTCAACAAAGAGCAGAGATGAATATGATATTTATACAGACCCCAGAATTGATGCTGCAGGCAAAAGACAGATTGACCGAAAAGAGGGCTTACAATGAAGCGGTTTGATGTTGTTGCGTTAGGTGAAATTTTAATTGATATGACTTATGCAGGCAAAAGCGAAGGGGGGCAAACTTTATTTGAGCAAAATCCCGGAGGCGCTCCTGCAAATGTTTTGGCCGCTGTTCAGCGCTGTGGTGGAAAAACGGCGTTCATTGGCAAGGTTGGAAACGATATGCACGGTGATTTCTTGCGAATGACCTTAGAGAAGGAAGGAATTTGCACAGAGGGAATGGTTGTTGATGAAAGCGTCTTCACAACGCTGGCGTTTGTCAGCCTAAATGAAAGTGGTGAAAGAAGCTTTTCCTTTGCCAGAAAGCCAGGAGCAGATACCTGCTTGTCTTTTGCGGAAGTAAAACAAGAGTTTATTCAAAATACAAAAATCTTTCATGTGGGTTCTCTTTCTTTGACTGATGAACCGGCAAAAACTGCAACAATACGTGCACTTGAGATGGCTAAAACGTGCAACTGCATTGTTTCTTATGACCCCAACTATCGGGCCTCATTATGGCATAACGAGGCTGATGCAATCAAAGGTATGCGTTCTATCCTATCTTATGTAGATGTTATCAAAATATCAGATGAGGAAACAGAACTTCTAACAGGAGAGAAAGATATCTACGCGGCATCACAGATTTTGCAGGATTGCGGAATTAAAGTTGTTATTATTACCATGGGCAAAGACGGAGCAATCGTACGAACAAAAGATGGTGTGATTCATTCCCCGGCAGCAGCGGAGAAAGTGGTTGATACTACCGGTGCAGGTGATGCATTTATGGGCGGGTTTTTGTGGCAACTGGCCAAGAGCGGTAAGGCCTGCAGCGCCGTTACATTAGAGGATATACAGAATTTTGCCGACTTTGCAAATCGGGTTTCAGGCTTTTGTGTTGGAAAAAGAGGTGCGATTTGCGCCATGCCATACGAAAATCAGCTATAAATTCTTTGTTCTGCTATAGGTTTTATACCGATTTCTGAATGCACCCGGGGAAAGCCCCTGCTTGTTTTTAAAGGTTCTGTAGAAATGGCTGACGTTGAAAAAACCGCTGTCAAAGCAAATGTCAAGAATGGATGCATTGGTGTTAATCAGCAGATTCGCAGCATAGTTAATCCGAAGGTCATTGATATATTCGCTTGGGGTTTGATTGACATATTTTTTAAAACTTCGCGACAGATGTTCCGGGCTTTTTCGACTTAATTCCACCATGCGCGCTGTTCCCTGAAGAAAGTTTTCTGTTTTTTTCATTTCGGTAAGTAAGTGAGAGAACCAAATTGGCATTTCACCTTGGTCTGCTATTTTATAGTTGGCAAAAAAACGAAGAAAAATATCCGCCAAAAGCACGCGCATGTGCATTTTCAGCTTTTTCTTGTCCTGCCAAGCAACGGCATATAGTTCGGTAAATTGAGAAAGGAGGAGCTCTTTTTCAGCATGCGTGAGCAAAACCGTCGGCGGATTTTCTGCTTTTAAAAAGGCTTCTGTCGGGAAAGCCTCAGCAAGATAAGAAAAAAGTTGTGAGGCGGTTTCTTTTGTAAAAGTAAGGTTAACATAGGCAGTTTTATGGCTGTCTATACTCTCGTACACGTAACCATGGGTATCTTCCGGGCGGATAAAAACCAGACTTCCCTCTGGAAGAATAAAAATTGAGTCGTTCACCCAATGAGTGACACTACCTGAAACTGTCAGGAAAATTTCGAAATAATCATGACTGTGAGGATTAAAAAAATCGTTACTGCCATAGACAAAATGGCAAAGACATTCGGCTTCTGCGTCAACATAGCGCTCTGCAGAAAAGCGGGGATATTGTTCCATATGGCTCACCTTATATATCAAAATAATATAATAATTATATCATGTATATCAAGAAATTGCAAAGTAAATGTTTAAAAAACATAAGATAATGCTTGAAAGTAACATGCGCAAAACTTCATAATTTTATACTTATTTTTCTATTGTTTGTTTTTGCTCGTTGATGTATGATTATGGTAGCAAGTGCGATCATGGTCATATCATTGCAAAGAGGAGGAGTTAACATGTTATTACGTGATAAATTTTGGTTATGGGGACATCCGGAAGGATGTTACAACAATAGCTATGGCAATACCAATGCTTCACGCATGACCCCGATGGAAGCGTGTTTGTATCTGGGTATTAAAAATACGTTTATGGTGCCGGATGGCGAGCATAAGAATGTAACGGTCAACCGCAGACAATATAATAAGTCTTTCACGACCTTAAAACAGGTGGGTTGGGAATGCCGAGAAGCATCTGTAAATCCCGAAGCTGTTCTGCCCTTTATCGAAGATGCGAGGGATTTTTCCAACATTGGTTGCTTGGTTTTTGATGACTTCCAGGGTTACACAATGGAAGAGGGTAATACCGCCTCTGCTGAGAACATTTGGAAAGCAAGAGAGATGATAAAAAATAATGATGTGCGTCCTCTCGACCTGTGGATGGTTCAATACACACATCTTTTCGGAGAAGATGCAAAGCAGGATGAAGCTTTTGCAAAATTTATTGAGCCTTTTGACGGTTTGATCATGTGGACATGGGAAGAAAAAGATGTTTGCAAAATTCCCGAAAAATTTGAAATTTTAAAGAAGCAAGCCGCAGGCAAACGCCTGATGTTTGGTTGCTATCTTTACAATTTCGGTGAGAACAAGCAGGCGACCGGTGAGGCTGTTAAATGGCAGCTTGATTGGTATCGTGAAAAGCTTTTAGCCGGAGAGGTTGAAGGCGTGGTTTTTCATACAAACACCATGTGTGATTTGGACTATGAAGCATATGATGTTGCTGTGGCATGGATGCAAGAGCACGGTGACGAGGTTGTTCCTGACTAAGTCATATAAAGAAATAAAATAACACGAGGCAGCATATACTGCCTCGTGTTATTTTATTCTTGCAAATCTGATTCTTCTGCTGCTTTCTCCTGTGCAGCCTTTTGTGTGCCTTTGTGGTCAAGCTCTGTGGGCTCCGGCAATAAAAGCTCTGTTACAGGCACGAATTTATAGCCATCTGTCTGTAATTTCTCAATGATTTTCGGCAATGCTGCCGGTGTGTTTTTGGCACCGTTGTGAAATAGCATAATCGAGCCGGGCTTTGTGCGCTTGATGACCCGCGTCACAATGTCATCAGTGTCTAAATCTTTCCAGTCGAGGCTGTCAACATCCCATTGCAGCACGGTGTGACCAAGGCTTTTGGCAGCACGAATGACAGTGTTATTATATTCGCCATAGGGACCGCGAAACAGCGTAGGACGCTTGCCGGTTATGGCTTCAATTTTGTCAGCGCAACCAAGGATTTCTTCTTTCACTTTTTCTTCTGACAATTGGTTGATGTGTGGATGGGTATCGGAGTGATTCATAATTTCGTGGCCGTGATCAGCAAATTTTTTTACTGATTGTGGGTATTTTTCAACCCAACTTCCCACCACGAAAAAGGTTGCCTTCACGCCGTAGCGATCAAGAATTTCAATAAGCTGGTCTGTGTCGGCATCATCCCACGCAGCATCAAAGGTCAGCGAGCAAATTTTCTCGTCGCCGCGGTCTACATTGTAGATAGGCAGCAGTCTTTCAGAGGTGGCATCATCATTAAAAACGGAAATGCTGTTTCCTGTGCCGAAACAGAGAAGTCCCACAGCAAGTAACAAAGCGGCACAATACGCGGATAACAATTTTTTGGAAACCAAAAAGATTTTCATAGAACACACCTATCCTTATCAGTTGATAATACCTATTATATGAACGGAATTGTGCGTTATGACGAAGAGAAAAAAAATAAAAACAGAAAGAAGGAATAAGG
>JAZOBC010000056.1:0-13867 GCA_045595795.1 Clostridia bacterium
ATGAAAAACCCCCCGTTATACGGGGGGATATTTATTTTTGTTTTATTATATGGATTGTATTGTAACGTTATTACCGTTTTTAACGGCAGAAATGATGCCGTCGGGCGTTTTTAATGTGCCACTCATGTCAATGCCATGTCCACAATACATTTTGCCTGCAGACCATTTTCCGGGGGTTTTGGGATAAATACCCATGACATAACGCCAAAAGATATAAATCGGAACGGCAGACCATCCATGACACAAGCTTCCGGCTCTGTCAAAGTCAGCTTCACCCAAAATGGTTTCCCAAAAGCTGGTTGCGCCGTTATAGAGCATATAACCCCATTGCCGTTCAATATCGTCTAACACGTAATTACCATAGGTTTCGGCATCCTGCATGAGCGCATCATATTTAAACATCAAATAGCTCAGGCTGACTTCCACCAAATCATTACAGAGTAATTTAGCGCGGATATTTTTTTGATATGCCTCAGGCACACAGCCGGAAAGCAGCGCAAGAGCTTGCGTTAACTGGGAGAACTGAGGAGTGCGGCTATCTGAAAGATAGCTTTGATATGCACCCTTATCCTTGTTATAGAATGTCTCGTGGAAAGTTGAGGCAAGCTGACGATGCAGGTTCTTTGCCCATTTTTGTTCCTCTTGGTTGCAGATCCATTCGCTTAGTTCAGAATATGCATCTAAGGCTAACAGGAAAAAGCTATTAAGGGGCGCATCCGCTATAATTTCAGGGTCATCCACTTCGTTATCCATGCCCTGTGTCCATTCATAAAAATTCCATGTACCTGGTTCATGGGGGCGGAGCAGAAGACCATTTTCAACATGTGCGGCAAAATAGTCAAGCACACGACGGATGCTTTTCTGCATTTGCTTGATGAAATCTAAATCTCCGCTAAAGAGCGCATATTCCCTCATAGCAATCACCCAAGCAAGAGCAAAGCTGGGAATGGTTCGTTCTTCAAAAATGCATGGAGCACAAATTTCTAAAATGCCGTTTTCTCTTTGCCCCATTGCTAAAAGCGCCAGCGATGTGCGCGGCATAAGGGTTTCTCCGAAGGCATAATAACCTGTCAGCATTTGATTGCGGCTGTCCATGCCGTAGAGTGCCTGCTCACGCTGCGGACAATCTTCATAATGCTCATGCATGCACAAATGCAGGGTTTTGACGCTGACCTCGTAGATTTTATTAAACAGTCTGTCATTTGAGTGAAATGAGCCCACAAAATCCAAAGGATATTCCACCTTATGTAAGCCTGCTTGGCGCACAACGCGAATGCCCTTATGAGCAAAGAATTGCAAATAGCGTCCGGCTAAACGGCGAATGTAAAACCGAATGGTTTGCCGTCCTTTGCGGCAAATGCAGCGAAATGCATAGTTTCTGTTACCAACATAAGAGCGAACACGGAGGTCTGCCAAATGCTCACCGCAGGCAATGTCGAGCATTGCACCTTCTTCAGCTTCAACATCCAGCGCAATGTAGCCTGCCATTTCTTCACCTAAATCAGTCACCCAATAGGTGTTATCCATTTTTAGCGTCATAACGCCATCGATGATTTGCAGAACATCATTTTGCTCGCAAAAGGCCAGACCGGCATATTGCATTTTCTGTGCAACTGTGGTGCCGCCATGTATGGTGAACTGTCCCTGGGATACAAGCTTTCCACAGCAAACCTCAGAAAGCTGCAGAAATTTAATGGGGCGAGGCAGATAGGAAACGCCGCTGTCATCAACAACAGTGGCATTGTCCCAATTGGCACTTACGTTTTTGTCTCTCCAACCATCATCATTTCGCAAGTCAAACCCAAAGTTATAGGAACGTTGAAAGTCGATTCTTTCAAAGTCACCATTGACAAAATCCAATGCTCTGCGACATTTGATTTTGCTGTCGCTGACCAAAAGAGCAGATTTTTCTGTTAAAGCAGCAAAAATCACCATGGGCAGGCCGCTAATATGCTGAAAAGAATGCTCACCCTGCACATAAGCAAGGATTGAGACTAAGTTTTTGCCTTGCTTGGTATATGCTGTAATGTCATGGGTGTCATAGATTTTCTGCGTTGGAAAGTCCTCATATTGTCCAAAGCCTGCTAACTGACCGTTGATATAGAGCTCATATTTTGTATCGGCAGCAATGTGGAAGTGAACAATATCGCTGCCTGAGTAGTTAAACTCAGCTTGAAAGCAACCATACGAGTTGATGCTTTTTTCTTCTGCAAGCCAAATGGCCTGTGCGCCGTGTTTTCTAAAAATATCCATATAATTCCTCTTTTTTCTTTTAATAGAGAAGATTATAACTCACGCACCATTACGCAGGTATTTGGCTGCATGGTGAGAGTCAAATCCTCGGTGGTGTTTACAAGTGTACCATCGTGTGCTTCGTCAAGCAGATAGATTTCATAGTTTGCCTGTTTACCGAAGTCTAAGCGGAAGGTCTTTTCGCTTTTATCGTCTTCATGGGCGAAATATGAAATCAAAGTCATGGTCTTGCCGCCAGCATCCACACCGGAGAGTGTGTAAATATCCTCAATTTCAATATCGCTGCGGATTTCGGATTCAAATTCATAGAATTTGGAATACCACAGGAACGGATAATAACCTTTCAATATCTCTAAAGTGTCGGTATCAAACAAGCCGTTCCATGCGCAGGGGCGAGCGTCGTAATAAAGCAGCATATCAATGGGTGCTTTCTGACCGATACACATAGATGCCAAGGAAAATGCCGCACCTTTACTTGACTTAATCATTTTGAAAGTGTATGGAAATTCGGGACCTACCCAGCCCTTAACATAATTCCATTCGGCATTGATGCTTTCCGTATCCTGATAACCGTTCCGATCTAAAATATCGCGGAACAGATACATCTGGTCTTTGAAATACTGAAGGCTGTTTGTGTAGCAATGCCAGGAGTAGAAGTCTACCGGTGCTTTTCTTTCGCGCATTGTCCGCAAAAAGTCATCAGCCCATTCTTCAATGCCGCTGGCAGAGGGACCGCCGATTTTGAGATGGGGGAAGCATTCCTTCAGGTGGGTGGCCGTGATGGAATACAAATCAAAGAATTCTGCTCTTGTGCCTTCCCATGTGGGGGGGATTTCAAACCATTCGGCACCGTCGGGCTCGTTCCAGATTTCCCAGTATTCAATGTCATAATGAAAACCGTTTGCCCAGCCTTCGGTATAGTGGCGGATGATGTGTTCGCAGATAACCGCCCACTTTTTCATGTCCTTCGGAGGGCCGATGTGATATTTTTTTACACCGTGTTCAATTTTCTGACCCAAACGGTAAAAGGTTTTGGTGCCTGCCATTTCTGTTGCCAGGGTATATTCATCCGTGCATACGAAATCGTAGGAGGCTTCATCGTAGGGGTCAGCATCAAAATTCGGGAAAATGGCAGAAATATCCACCGTATGCTCGCCGCCGTAAGCTGCGTAAAAGGAAGCATCATGATTTCTTGCGTAGGGAATGCCGGCAGCTTTATAAGCCTCAAAATTGTTCATGCGGTTGTTTCTGGGGTTCGTGATGTGGTAAACCGGACCATTGTTTACACCGTTCATGGGCTTGAATTTTCCATAGGATTTTGAGCAGTCAAAAAATAATGTTTCCATAACATGTACACTCCTTGTTTTGTAGAATGGTTCTGATATCATGATTATATCACCGGGCATAAATGAGTGTCAATTATCTGCAAACAAATCGAAAAACTTTTCGAAAGCTTCTTATGCCTGAAACATTGTTTCAACCAAGGAATAAGCAAACATCCAGTTCATGTCCGGTGTGGGGTGGTTGATGTGATTGGCAAGCAGGTCGGTAATTTCAACACCGCTTTTTTCCAACAGCTTCCACTTACTGTAGCAGTCGCAAACGGGAATGCTGCGCGCGGCTGCCAGCTCCTTGGCAGCAGATAAAAATGCTTCCAGCGTACCGTCGATTTCTCTTTTGGAAATATTTTCAGCAACCTGGCGGATAAAAGGCTCTTTAATGTGACAGCTTACTTTGTTGCACATCATGTTCGGCGTCATTAAAATGACTTCAATATCTGCTTTTTGCAGTCTGTCAAAAATCTCATCCATTGATTTTTTGTAGGTTTCAATATCGGTTACGTTGCTGTCATTTAAGCCAAAGCAAACCACACACAAATCCGGTGAGAAGCGCAGTACGTCTCGCTCCAAACGCTCCAGACCAACGGCGGCACTTCCACCACTGATACCAGCGTTAATAATATTGACAGGGGCTTTGGGAAACAGCATGCCAAGAATTTTGCGCACCTTAGTGTGATAGGCATTGTTTACATCAAAATATGTTTCCAAGCTGTTGGGTCCTGTCATGTACACATCAAAGCAACCCTGTGTCACGCTGTCGCCTAAAAATGCAATGGTTACCGGGGGATGATCGTTGATTGCTTCTGCCTTGGCTCTTAATTTGTTGATAATTTTCATGCTTTTCTTCCTTTCGTCAAATTTTACAGGTCAGGGTAATGGATTCATCGGTTTCTAACGAAACACTTCCATCCGGCATAGTGATTTCTGTAATATAGCCCTTTGGTGCCTGTACAGAGAGTGTAAAGGTATCGTTTTCCTTTTTCCATTTAGCGGTGGCTAAACCACCACAGAACGGAACGGTTGCCTCTGCATGGTTAAATTCGTGAATATATGGCTTTACATAGAGCATGTGGTTTGGTTCATCCACGCGAAGACCAACATCAGATGCCGCATATTCATATAAAACGATAGCGCCCCATCCGTGACATTCACTGCGGGGATCGTTAGGCTCTTCGGGAATGGTTGAGGAATTGAGCGCAATCAATTTTCTGAGGGCTTTTAGCATGGTGCTTCTTTCTTCATACATGCCGCACATTTCCAAAGCTCTGAAATAGTCATAGCTATAGGAATAAGTTGGTTGCGCCTTTAAAGAAAGTGCTTTCTGCAAAATGGTACGACCCATTTCAGTGTCGACTGCTCCTGATAAAACCGCCCAAATCTGTGCATGCATGCTGTATAGTTTTTTGTTAGGTCCGTCGGCAAAGAGAGACTTTTCTTCATCAAAGCAATAGGTTTTTACATCAGCGGTGTGAAGATTCGCGTCGCAGATGTAGTGATGTGCAGTGTCGTAATTTCCCAAAGCCTCATGCAAAACGGCAGCACGCTTTAATGCTGTGGCATACATGAGGGTGTAAATCGACAGTTCTTCGTCTTTTTCAAGCGGAAGTATGCAGCAGGGTCTAATCCAACCATCAGCCCAGTCAATAAAATCCCAAAATCCGCTTTGCTTGACAAGCCCTTTTTCAGAAAGATGCTCGGAGAAGTAGTGGAGAATTCCATCCACCACATGCAAATAGGATTTGACAAGCGAAAGGTCGCCAAAATGTGTGTAGTGATCATATAAAATGAAAATATAATATAGAGCAAAGCCGGGAATAATCTGCGGAAGAACATCTGGTGTTCTGGCAAGCACTAAGCCGTCTGCCTGTTGAACGGAGGCAAAGTCACGCAATGTGCGGCGTACCATTTTGTCGTCACCGGAAACGTAGTAGGTATACAGAATCTGCATGCGTGTATCCATCAGATATTGCTCCTGCTCATAGTAGGGGCAATCATTATAGGTTTCAAGCATGCATCGCTTTAAGGTGCGAAGACTGATATCCCACAGCTTGCAATCTGTTTCACTGTCGCAGCTGAACTTGCCTTTTACATCCAAAGGATAGCCGGTATCGAATCCTTCGACCTTTTCAATTTTCACATCGCCCGTGATGTCTGCTTTGATAAAGCGGAAAGCGCGAAACCAAAAAGGTTCATACACAACGTTTGCAGCGTCTACTTCAACAGTATCATAATATCCAACTATTAAACCGTTTGCGCAGGTTCTGTCTTCTTTCACATATTCACCGTCGCGCTCTACCACCTTACACTCCGCGTAAGTTAAACGAACTGTACCCTTGCCGGAGAAGGTATATTTGAGGTAGGCGTTCATATATTCGCCTGCATCGCAGATGCCATCAGCATCAAATGTAAAGTTAACAGGGTCTAAGCGCTGGGGCGGAACGGGAGCAGGCATAACAGAGTACCGTCCGCGCTGCGTCACGTTTTCTTTTGGCGCATCATAATTTGCACAGAATCCGGCAGTTTTTGCTGCCGTCCATACCTTGGGCGCAAAATAATCGCTGTGGGCGTATTCATTTAAACCGACGGTGTAGTTATGGTCGCCGATTAAGTCAATGCCGGATAACGGTGCCGTTTCCCAAGAATCGTCAGTTTCAATTTCAAGCGTTTTGTCAGCGCAGGTGACGGTGCCTTGCAGAGCAAAGCGAATGTTACCGGTGCGCAGAACACTGCCCAAATTTGCATAGGCAATCTCGCCGTCAAATTCATTCTTAAGCTGCAGAACAACAGCCTCTAACAAATTTTCGCCGTCTACCAAATATTGACTGTTCTCGATGGTGTCATAGTATAAATCATTTCTGTTACCATGACACGGACCAAGCGCAATCAAATTTCCGTTTAAATAGAGCTTATAACGCGCATCCGCAAAAGCAGTCGCCGAAAAAAGTGTTGGCTTTTTGGCAAAAAACGTCTTTTTAAAGTGATAAATTTTCTCCTCGCTGAATTTGGCATCAGGATGAGTAATTAAATTCATTTTTTTCGTAGTGTTCACATCCCTTCGTAAAATGTAGGCACTTCCTGCCTTTGGGATTAGATGATTCCTTCTTTTTTGAGAATTTTCACGATGGTGGGTTCTGTTGCATCAGCAATACGCAGCATGCCAATATCGTTGGGATGGATTTCGTCCATCATGCAGAGCATGCGGTCTTTTTCACCAAAAAATGTTTCGCCATCTAAGAAATATACATGCTGGTCGCCGTTTTCAATGGCAGTATCATAGGTTTTTAAAACGATATTACGGCGCTGTATGTCATCGTCGTTATATCTGTATTTCGGATGAGAGGTAATCAGGATCGGCAGGGTGGGGTTTGCCTTTCTGATGATATCAAAAAACGGCTTATGTGTTTTTTCCAGATGTTCGAGGGTGGGTGCGTTGTATACATATTCATAAATGAACATGCTCATTTTGATGTCTTTGATATATTCCGCAACCTCCGGCTCACCCAGGGCGCAGCCTGCAAAACCCATATTATACACATCAATGTTTAAACGTGCGGAAATGATAGCGGGGTAAGCCCCGAAGCTCGTCATACAATTACCGGCTTCTGTAATGGAAGGACCGTAATATAAAATCGGGTCAATATCCCGGTAGGGGGTAGGAGATTCCACACGAGCATCATCGGGCACAGAAATTTCAATATGCTCCATGATTTCGTTACGGGGAAGAAAAATCGTAATATCCTCCATACTGCCGGGTTTTTTAAATGTTTTTTCGAACTGTTTTGTTTCATAATTGCTGGGAAAAACCGGCCCCAAAAACTCGGCGTCATTTCGGTCGCCCAACAAAACATGAGCTGATTGGCAGGCATAAAGCGACAAACCAATATCAACACTCAAGGTTTTTAATGAAACCCGAACGGTGAATTCGGTTGCATCCGTTCGAAAGCAAAGTCTTGCACCGCTGCTTCTTCTGCCGAGATGAGAAAGTGTTTCAATTTTATCGGTAATAGAAGGGGGGAGACGATAGAATTCACCGGTTTGCTCAAAATAGGGAATGCCATGCATTTCTAAAGGAGCATCTTTATATGTATATGTTTTCATGTAACGTTTTCCTTTCGTTCGGTTTAGTCACGAGTCATGAAGGAAGCATATTTCTTAGAAATTTCCATTTTAAGCGGATCGCCATTTTCCCAAGCGTGAATATCCTGAATCAGTGCTGCGGTGACGAACTTTCTGCGGTCGTAAGTCGGACCGGCTCTGTGGGGAATAACATAGACATTTGCCAGCTGACGAAGCGGATGATCTTCCGGCAGCGGTTCTTGCTCGAATACGTCTAAAATTGCACGGAAGCTTCCGGCAGCCAAGAGCTCTGTCATGGCTTCTTCGTCAATCAATCCGCCGCGCGCGGTGTTAATCAGCAGAGACTCAGGTCTGAGCAGAGACAGGAGCTCGCGGGTGATCATGTGTCTGTTTTTCTCGTTCATAGCGGAATGAATGGTGACGATTTTACATTCAGAGAAAATTTCTTCTAAGCTTGCACGCTTCATGTTATGTTTTGCCAGTTCTTCCTCGCTGATATGAGAAGAATATACATAAATTTCAGGACGGAAGGGCTTTAAAAAGTCAAGCAGATAGCGTGAGGTCATGCCGTAACCGACAATACCGATTTTCTGATCCAATAAACCTTCCCAAACAGGAATGTTATCGTGCCAGTTTCCTTTTTTTGTTTCGTTGCAGTAATCCGGAATTTTTCTGAGTGCTGCCAATGCATAAGCGATAACGGATTCGGCAACGGATTCGGCATATAAGGTGTTGCCGCTCATAACGGTAATGCCGCGTTCGTATGCGCTGGGGTCAACCAATGCTGTCGTACCACCGGTGTGTGCAATCAACCGCAGATTTTTTGCACAGTCAAGAACATCGGGGTCAAGTCTCGGGGTATCCCAACCCGTGAAGATGATATCCTTATCGGTGATGCGCTTCATCAATTCTTCCTTGGAAAGATAATTGCCGGTATCGTTAAATTCTACCTCGCCTAACGCTTGCAGGTCATTTAAAATTTCCTGATTGTAGAAACTCTCATAGATGTAGCTTCCTTCTCCGGAGCGGGGGCATGTGACTAAAATTTTCATACGTATTTCTCCTTTTAAATATATAATTATTTTTTTTATTATTATATCGCGAATACAAAATAAAAGTAAAGAATCATTTTTTTACATTACAATCAAAATTATAGTTTTGTTAAAAAAGCAAAAGAAATGATTGATTAAACAAAAAAATGATGCTTGTTACATTTAATTCTTTATGTTATAATTTTTAGAAAGTATAACATTAAAAAAGAAAAAGGAGAAGTTGTACGTATGTTTATAGATATTCACGCACATGCCTATTGGGAACCGCTTCCGTTTGTGACGAAATTTGCCACACCGGAGCAACTGATTGATGTTTACGATCAGCATGGAATTGAAAAGGGTGTTTTGTTGCCGGTTGTCAATTGTGAAATTTATTTTCCGCAAACAAATGAAGATATTTTAAATATGGCAGCAAAATATCCTGACAGATTTATTCCATACTGTAATATTGACCCCAGAGCAATGGCAAATTCCCCCGAGGCTCCGCTGGATGAAGTGTTGCAATATTATAAGGACAGAGGTTGCAAGGGCATTGGCGAAGTGATGCCGAACTTAGAGGTGATGGATCCGAAAGTTCAAAATCTGTTCCGTTGTGCTGAGAAAGTGGGTCTTCCCGTTGTGTTTGACGGTTCTGACCAGAAGACAAACGATTTCGGCCTTTATGATGACCCCGGCCTTCCGCAGTTAGAACACACGCTGCAGCGTTATCCCGGATTGAAAATTTTTGGTCACGGTCCGGTATTCTGGGCAGAGATTGCCAAGCTTGAAACGCCGGGTGAACGTGCATTTATCATGAAGCAAAATGGCGAGCAGGTTGGTATTTTACCGGAGGGTAAGATTTATGAGGAAGGCGTTGTGCCTAAACTGTTTAGACGCTATCAAAACCTTTATGGTGACCTGTCAGACTGCACCTGCTATAACGCATTGACACGTGATGAGGAATATGGTCCGAAGTTCTTAGAAGAATTTAAGGACAGGCTGTTCTTCGGCACAGATTATTGCAGTGTTGGTATGGAAATTCCTCTGACTAACAAGTTGATTGAGTGGCGTGACAGCGGAAAAATTTCAGAGGATGCATTTAGCAAAATTGCCCGCGAAAATGCAGTTACGCTTTTTGAACTGTAAAGAACGGAATTTTTGGAAACAACGCAGAATTATGGCATGGCGCATTCAACCGGCAGGTCAGCGCTGTGTTTTCAGGAGGAAAAATTTTTATGGAAAAAATGACGTTGATTACACATCCCGATGCGGTTTTTAGCGAAGAGAAGATTTATTGCTTCAAAAAAAGTTTTACGGCAAAAAATCCGATTAGCTTCAGCGCAGATGTGTTTGCAGATACTCGTTATAAACTATATTTAAATGATAAGCTGATTTCTGTGGGTCCCTGCCGTGGGAATCAGAGCGATATGTATTATAATACGCTATCACACAACGCAGATTTGCGTGATGGCGAAAACACATTGACAGCCGTGGTGCTGCAGCTCAAAAACGAATTTGATGGCGGCGAGGTTTATGCCAATTTAGGTGGCGTAACAAGAACGGGAAATCTACGCTTTGCTTTAAAAGGCACCATAACATGCAAAGACGGCAACGTGGACATTGAAACAGACGACACATGGGATAGTGCCTTTTTTAGTGGTTTGAGCTTTGTGAATGACCCGGATTATTCTATGGGAATGAATGAATCCATAGAAGCAAGTTATTTTTCGCCGTTTGCGTGGAAAGCGGCAAAAACTGTGGAGAACTGTATTCTCTATGGCAAACCGCAAGATAATGTTTTTTCATTTGGACGTTATACTGTTTTGCCTGCACCGATTCCGCCGCAGCGCTTAGAACCTGTTTCATTTTCTTTTGATGATAAAGGTGTTTGCGATGCGGGAGAACACATGACAGCATACTTAAAATTCGCTTTTTCCGGTAAGGGCACGATTCGCCTGACCTATGCTGAATGTAAGTATGTTGAGCGCGATGGTAAGCTTGTGAAAGAAGACAGAACGGCACCTGATGGCATTATTCATGGTTATAGTGATGTGATTGAGGTAGATGGAAATTGCATTTATGAGCCTTTTTGGTTCCGTACCTTCCGTTTTATCAAGGCGGAAATCACGGGTGATGTGAAAATTGAAAAACTTGAGGGCTGGGAAACCGGCTATGACCTGAATGTAAAGGGTAGCTTTACCTGTGACAGTGAAGAAGATAACGAACTGTGGAAAATCAGTTTGCGGACCTTAAAGCGCTGCCTCCATGAGAGCTATACCGACTGCCCCTATTATGAACAATTGCAATATCTGATGGATACGCGCATGCAGGGACTTTACACCTACTATGTGTCCGGTGATGACAGAGGCATTTTGCGTACGTTCCGGGATTTTGCATCTGTTCAACGTGCCGATGGGATTATTTATTCTTCAACTCCGGGCATCATTAAGCAGATTATTCCCGGCTTTGCACTGTATTATCTGTTTATGCTTTATGATCATTACATGTATTTTGCTGATAAATCAGTCTTGGAATCGTATCTGCCTGTGGCGGCACGCGTTTTGAATTATTTTTCCAAAAATCTTTCTGACAGGGGATTGGTTAAACGCAGCGGATTCTGGGATTTTGTTGACTGGGCAGATGGCTGGGAAGGCATTTATGGTTTTCCTCCGGGTGACGCCAAAGAGGAGATGACCATTTATACGCTGATGTATGCAACTGCACTAAAGCGCGCGGCAGTTCTGCAGAATGCTCTGGGGAATTACGGCAGCGCACAGGCTTATGAAGAAGAAGCGCAGGCTATTTCTCAAAGCGCGAAGCAGTATTGCTTTGATCATGAGAAAATGCTCTTTGCAGATGGTCCTGATAAGAAGTATTACAGCACTCATGCACAAATTTGGGCGGTGCTTTCCGGTACGGTTAGCGGTGAAGAAGCAACACGTATCATGAAAAATTCTTTGTCATTGGTAACACAACCGACCTATTGTTACAGCTACGATTATTTCAGAGCGCTGGAGATGTGCGGTTTATATGAAGAAAGAAAAACCATGTTTGATTCTCTCAGAAATTTACTTTCTCTGCATTGCACAACTATTCCGGAGGAGATTGATAATCCCAGAAGTGATTGTCATGGATGGGGTGCGATTGCGCTATATGAATTTACTGCTTCTGATTTGGGTATTCGGGTAGATGAACCAAGCCACACGCTGTATGTTAAGCCATATATTCATGAATTTAAGCATGTGAAGGGCACGGTTGTTCTGTCTCGTGGTGAAGCTCATGGTGAGTGGTGCCTTGAAGGTAATACTTTTTCACTGAAACTGTCTGTACCGAAAGGCTACACGGTGCAGGTTACAATGCCGAATGGTAGCGTACATGAAACAACAGAAACAGAATTAAGTCTTAGTTGTCAAATCTAAAAATATAAACTACATAAAAGGAGAGGAACAAATATGAATTACAACGTACTGGATTTTGGTGCCGTTGGCGATGGTGTAAACAACGATACAGCAGCCGTACAAAAGGCAGTAGATGCCTGTGGTGCAGCCGGTGGTGGTGTGGTTACTTTCCCGGCAGGTAAGTACTTTATGGGAAAAGTTGTTTTACATAGCTATGTGACCATTTCCTTAGACAGTGGTGCAAGAATTATTGCATCCAACAACGAAGCAGATTATCCGCCCTCAAAAGGCTCTGCAGATTCATTGCTTGAGGGAGGAATGGTAGCTCGTCCGGCTGTTTTTTACGGCTGTGAGCTGACCGGCATTGTGCTGCGTGGCCCCGGTGAGGTTGACGGCAATTATAAAAACATTTTAAAGCCGGGTAAATCCCTGGGCGGACCGGGTTGGACAGACTATGAAAAGGATTTGGATATATATCTTCCCAATGGTTTTCGCCCGGTGTTAATTATGCTGGAAGAATGCGACAATGTAACCATTGAAAATATTTATTTATATGATTCTCCTTGCTATACCATGGCACTGCATGCCTGCACATTTATGCAAATCCGTGGCGTTCGCATCAATAATGCTTTTGGTGCAGCGAATGCAGATGGTATTCACATGATGTCTTGCTCTGATGTCTTTATTGTGGATTGTGATTTGACCTGCGGTGACGACTCCATTGCCATTGATACCGACGAGGGTAAGCCGGCAGAACGTTTTGTGATTTCCAACTGTATCATTTCCAGCCGTAATAACTGCTTCAGAATTTTCCATTCTTTACATAATGCAAGTATGTATGCAAAACTTGACCATAGCAAATGCCGTGTGCGTGACATTGTCATTACCTCCTGTGTGATTCGTCAGGGCGACAGCTTTGTTTGCATCAATTCAGACTATGGCGAAATTTCGAACATTTTAGTGAGTGACATTCGCGGTACGATGACCCGTAACGGCGGTTCCTTTATCATCTCTGCTCATAACAATTCTAAGGTTGACAATGTTGTGTTTAAGGACTGGTCGGTCAAGACCCGTGGTGCTGGTTATATGTATGTAGAACCCGGCAGCAGCATCAGCAATGTTTCCATTCGTCACTACACGGCTGAGGTTTGTCCTAAAACGCAAATGTTCTGCATGGGTATGGATAAGATGATTAAGGTTGAACCAACTGACCGCATTGGTCTTTTGCCGTTTTATTGGTGGTCCCACTGCATTCCGTTCTTTATGCAGATTATTAATGTTGAGAGTGTGGAACTGGACGATGTATCCATTTATTGGGGTGAAGAAGATCTGTCAGAGTTGGATGAAATGTTTAATGAAGAAGGCAAAAAATACATGGAAGAAAGCTATGAAGCATGGCGTGTACACGATGAGAACTATCCGATCTTCCATCCTGCAACCCACGACTGGCCCGCGATTCAGCTTCACGATGTCAAATCGGTCGTGACCAATCGCTTAAAGCTTGTACCTCATGGCAACTGCAAAGAAGCTATGATTGAGTATAAAAACGGCGAGAAGCAATAAGTTATTGTGATAATGATTTCTTACAGATTTTGAACCTCGCGACTATCGCGTGGTTTCCATGATACAATAAATATCCCCCCGTATAACGGGGGGTTTTTCATTTTCGGGCATAGCCCTAATACTACTGGCTGCACACAAGTGTGCTTTTGTATTGGCCTGCCAGCCATGCAACTGCTACTGACTACCCATAAATGGGTTATGTAAA
>JAZOBC010000057.1:0-6638 GCA_045595795.1 Clostridia bacterium
GCGCAACCTAGTGCTTGCATCTGCTTCAGAAAAGACCTTTTAAGCGCTATTTTAGAGTGCTTATTAATTTACAAAAATGAAATTTTTATGACACCGAGTATTCTTGGTCTGACCTTCAATGACTTAACTTCATTGTATCGAATCAAACCGGAAATAAACACCAGCAAATCTGAAACAGACCCTGCGTGTAAGTCTCTACTTTGTTTTGCCTTGAATCCAAAATCAGGCATGCTACAATCTTTCGGGTCGTTCATGTGTCTGGTGTTTCGTTTTGCCTTGAATCCAAAATCAGGCATGCTACAATAGGAGGCGCTGTCGTGTTGCAATGTCTTTCGTTTTGCCTTGAATCCAAAATCAGGCATGCTACAATCATGTAGCCGTTTTGCGCCCACGGAATACCGTTTTGCCTTGAATCCAAAATCAGGCATGCTACAATACTCATTGCTTTCCCGTAGTTGTCTTTCCAGTTTTGCCTTGAATCCAAAATCAGGCATGCTACAATATCTCTCCAGCGAGAAAAAAATAGCCCCTTGTTTTGCCTTGAATCCAAAATCAGGCATGCTACAATTAAGCCCGCAGAACAGGGCAGACGGGTCATTGTTTTGCCTTGAGTCCAAAATCAGGCATGCTACAATCGTACCCGCCGGCGATATCGGCGTAGGCGGGTTTTGCCTTGAATCCAAAATCAGGCATGCTACAATTGCGTGTGCGTGCTGGAAGCATAGTTACTAGTTTTGCCTTGAATCCAAAATCAGGCATGCTACAATCTTTACGCAGACCGGACGGCATGCCGCCAAGTTTTGCCTTGAATCCAAAATCAGGCATGCTACAATAGATAGCATGCCTGATTTTATCTGTGAGTGAGTTATAAAAAAAACACACAAACAGAGTTACCACAAAAGCAGCTGCTCGGGCATGGATTCTGGGGGCGGAACACCAACGGCATCAGGGCCATAAAAAACAAAGGTCTTATCCCACTGAATATTTGTAACAAATAGACAACGAATGGCCCCCGCTGGAGGCAAAAACAATTTAAGTCTACGGGTATGCGTTAAAATTCGATCATAGGTTACACAAGCGCGAGCATATACACTGTATTGAATCATTTGGTAACCATCTTCGAGCAAACTTTTACGGAAGGAAACATAATTCTTTTTTTCTTCATCAGTAGTGGTAGGAAGATCAAAAAAAACAACGAGCCATCCCATTTTATAGTTTAAATAATCCATGGTTCATAATGTCCAGATTCCAAGTTAAGAACAGCAGAACGAAAAGTACGTATTACCGCTTCGATGGCTTGTTTAAGGCTACATTCACGTTTCTGATACTTGATAATTTTAAGAAGAACAGAAGAAATGTACTTTCGGTATTCCGGAGAGATTTTAGCAATTATTTCATCATCGACACCCAATCTACGTTGTTCAGATACCCATTCAGCAACAGAGGAATCAAATAAAACGCGAAAAGGCTCCATTAAATCGTACGCTAACGGTGTTGCATGAGCACGTTCTACATGAAAAATGCCAAACGTTGGGTCAACTCCCAAGGCTAACAGGTTACGCAAGATGCTAGAAAGCAAAATGGCATAAGCATAGTTGAAGAGAGCATTAAAATCATCTAACAAACGATTTCTTTTAAATTTACCCTGTGTATATGTATCGGAAAATATAGACCAAAATAGCCGGGCTGTTTCCGCTTCTTTTGTTTCTTTGCGAGAGACCGCCAAACGGTATAATTCGCCTAGCATGGCATGGTCTGGATTCCATTTTTTTGCAATATTATACTGATTTATACATTTAGCATCGACGGTTTTCTGCCAGAGCCTCCTTTTAAGCTGAGGAGAAAGTCGTGCAATATTTCTCAAAACCGTCGTATCTGTACCCCTATCGACAGGAAGCACTATCGCAATTGGTTTATATAACTCACACAATATGACACCTATTCTTTTCTTTGCCGCTTCTATGAGAAAGTTACCAGAAATAGAGCAATGAAAAGAGGTGATGACTATGGAAGCAACATCCTCCAAAGGAATGCTTTTCTCTTCCTGGTCCGAAAGGACTACAAGTTGTCCTTTCGAAACCGTAATTGTACATTTGTGAGCATCAATGGAAATAATATGATACGACATGGAAGCAAGTTATTCTATATACGATTTTTTGCAAATTAGAAGACCGCCCTTCATGATAGACGAGAGTGATGCGTTTATCCAGTTAGATTTTGCTGTTGCGGACGCAGATACAGATGACTCTAATCTCTGCAAATCAAGAGCCGGACCTTTTGCATTATCTTTCACCGATGAAACACGCCATTTCCCTCTCTTACTTTCATCTTTGTGTGTTGTAAGAGATATAATCATACCAGGACGAAGAATTTGTATAGGCTCATTTGGGTATAAGGCTTTCAATCGATTTATAAATTTATATACTGCTGCATGTCTAATAATTTCAACTACAGGAGAAACAACAACACCATAATTTTCTGTGATGGTTAAAGCTGCAGAATTCTTCCTCATTTTGATTGAAGAAAGCCCCATCAATTTAGATTTACGCACCCAAGTTTTTACAGGAAGCACTTTTCCCATCTTTATATGGTTATTCTTCCACAATTCCAAGATAGGTGCTTTTTTCCACAATTTTTGTTCTAGGTCTAAATCTCTACGCTCCAAGTTTACCACCGCGCGTTTTTTATCTTCTGAAATACTGACAATTTGCCATTCTCCATTGAATTTGCTTTCATTTCCGACTAATCCGGAAATAAAGATCGTTTGACCAAACTGCAAAACGGGGGCAGAAGGGTCAACGTACTCATTGATAAAAGCAGGAGCTTCTTTCCGTGGGATTAAGGTAACCTTTTCTCCCATTGCTAAACCATAAAATGCGCAACGATTTCTCAACGATACATAATCTTTCAATTCAGGTTCTTGGGAATGATAATCGATGATTCCACTATATTGCTCATTTAACTTTGCTCCGCTCATATCTGCCGAAACGTGTCTCACAATACGTTTTTCTGCTAGAGCGACTTCTATGCTTTTCTTTACTACATCGGGTATATCTCGTAAATAAATTTTATTTTTCTCCGTAAGCGCAAGTACCGGTTGATATCCGCTTTCCTTAAATGTACTCAACTCTTCCCCATTGAGCTGTCTTTGCGCAAGCAACTTCCAGACTGCTCCATTTTTCCCAGATGGGATAAGAATAGGTATCAACCCCAGCGTACAAGCGTCTACAGCGTGATGCAAATGCGTAATATCACGAATTAACGACTTTTCCTTAATTCTATTCTGCTCATCCACAATATCATGAACGGTCTTTTCCAAAGCACCCATAATCTTCCATGCACACCGCACTTCTGCTGTCACTTGCCCAGGAATAGAAATAACACTGGCGTTTTTTAACTTTTTTTTGACAATTTGAGCAGCCATACGAACTAACTGAGAGCTTTGAGTCAGTTGCCCCTCTGTAAAGCCCAAGTTCGATTTATCTCCTTTACTAGGCACAGATTCGACCAATAAAAGCTGCTTTCGCTTTTCCTTGCGTTTTTTGTCGTCACGCGCTCCCTTGGTGTCTAATTTCTCAACAAAGTCTTTAAATCTCTTCTCTGTCCAAATCTGGATATTCTCTTTACCATCGACCGCAAGCCCTTGGCAATCTTTAATGAATTCTACGGCTGTTCTCTTACCCTTCATTCTATTAACTTCAGGATACGTCAACACCAGAGCAGACATAGCATTAGTACTCCGCGTAGCATATGGGACTATATGATCCTTATCCATTTTATGCAAATCGTGAGGGCCATACATCATACCAGTATATGGACAAGTCCATTTCATATCCATTGCTATTCGACATTTCCTGATAATACCGGCAGTTATCTGTAAATCAGGAGCCTTATCATGCAGATATTTAACAGCGGACTGAAAATCCTTAAGTTTTTCACTAAGCTGTTTTTTTATTTCTTGGGCAGTTAAGCCAGAGAACTCTCTCAATTCCCGGTTGACTTCTACACAGCATTGCTTGACTAAAGAAGCATCACCTTGCGCGTAACGCTTCAGCATATCTTTGAGAAGTCGACCAAAAATAAGCAATCGATGCCGAACGAGATGATTATTTGTTTGCGACTCGATGCTACGTTCCTGTTGTAATTTATAAACGTCTGACTTCGGATTCAAAGTTGCATATAAAATACCATCCTGTGATTTCTCTTCGCCACTCATGTGTTCCAAACTTCGCGCAGGTCTGGAGGGGTCCTCACCACGCAATATTTCTGCCACTACTTGACGCAAAACGGGTCGAGCATACGGAGCTCTCCCAGTTGCTCTGTATTTTTGTTCAGAAGGCACAACTATCAACGCTTCATCAGCCCTTGGCACAAGATGAAAATAATTTTTGAGATTATTAGGCGCATTATTGGTTAACAACTGGATTGTTTTGGTAAACTCTGTTTTAGTAAATCTTCCTTTTTCTTTCCCTATGCTCATCAATTGCTGACGCATGTCGGCAGGTAGGGGCAAATTGTTAACTCGGATATTTGCAAGAATGCGAGCAAACCTATATTCGTAAAATTCGGCACAGTCCGCTTTGGGCACCTTTGCGTACTTATTGGCATCTTTTTTCGCCTCCTCTTCACTCAAGCCGGAATTGAGTGCTTTTCGATAGGTTTGAGCCCATGTAATGGGACATCTTGCAATAATTCTATTGTCGAAACGTGGCATTAATTGGCCGAAGAGTATGGAACCGTGGTATCTTTTGGGGAAACGGATACCACAGAACGCCAGAGCATCTCTGTGATTACACGCAGGCTCAAGTATGAGGCTCTTGACAATGTCCGGTATATCCGGTGTAACTGCGATTAGATTGTGCACCTCGCGTTCAACAATCTCGCGGGGAAAGGCGAGATTCAACTTCTTGTATTTGGGGCTCTTGATATCGAATCTTGCCGTATTTTCATTTGTATTAAGTTGCAAGATGGATACTATTGTTTCTGCCATGGTTGATGTGCCATACTCCTGCATGGCATTTCTGGCCATTGTAACTCGTTGAGTATCTTCTGTGACTTCTTCTACTTCTTTGCTCCAATTTCTGTTTGCATCATACCCACGATTGTGGGCATACCACCGCAATACATGCCATAGCTCCAGAGCTGAAAGTTTTTGTTTCCCTTTTAGTGCACGTGCGGCCAAGAAAAAAGGTGCAGGATGTCCGGGCTGCGTTACTTCCTCTTGCGTCAACACGTTATACGAACTCATAATCTGCGCTAATCTTTCAATGCGCTTACGGCGCGCTCGTATTGTCCTCCTCATACGTCTGTATTCGCGGCGCTTAGAGGCTAAACAACCATCTGCTCCAAAAAGAACAACACCAGTTCCTACAACGGAAGGCATAGTTTTATCCACGCTCGAACACTCAATAGCACTCCACCCTATCGATGAGTAACCAATATCGAAAGAAAAAGTGAGATTTTTCATAATTTGGTCTTGATATATGTAACAGTCTGCCATATACTCTGCGTGGATTCAAGACAAAATTTGAGACGCAAACCGTTTCCCTGCTTAGCACATCGGTCTCAAAAGCGTTTATCCATGCCCACCATCCGGTGGGCTTTTTTTTTGCACAGCAGACAAAGTTTCGCGTTGCCACCAGCTCCCGGCCCTTGGGCTTTTCTGCCTCATGCGCCTCCCCGTGCGGGAGAAGCGGGGGTGAATACCTCCGCTTCGGCCTGTTTTTGAGTTTTTTCATTTTTTTCGCAGAAAATGATTTTTTTTAACTTTACATTCAAGAGCAAAGGCGTAACATGAATTCATGGCAAAACGTCCTGTTCAACACTCTCCCCTGACTACCGCCGGACGGCGCACGCAGAAGAAAAGCAATAGCGGCGGTGTCTTTGTGGCACTACTGGCTCTGGCTGCAATAGGCATCGGCGGTTATTACTACTACGACCAATCGCAGAAACAATCCAAGGCCTCTGTGGTCAAAAAGGTTAAGAAAAAGAAAAAGAAGCGCACAGAAAACGATGTTGCCCAGGCTGAACAGGCATCCGCAGCTGAGACGGCTAATGATAAGCCCAAAGCCACCGCTGCGGCCAACAACAGCAGGGCGGGTGTTGACATCAAGCCTGCTGAGCGGAAGGCATTCCCGCCGCCCACCCGCTATGACCGTGCGCCCAAGGCTGTCTGCTATCTGCCCAAGACAATTACCGAAAAACTGGACAGCGGTGACTATCAAGCCGTATATGATGCTCTGGTGAAATCGCTCAAGGAGAAGAAACCCGACATCAAGAACGATGAATACATGCACAGCGCCATGCTCACGGAGCTCATCCGCTGCACCGGCGCGGAGGTCATGACCGAGCTGGCCAAAGACAAAAAGAAAGCCAAGTTCCTGGAAGCGTTCTGCAAGGATTCTGCCTGGTTGGAGTTCTACCTCGGCGGCGGTCTGGTACCCTACCAGACTCCGGTGGGTCTGGATGTGCTCTACCGCATTTGGGAGGAAGAAAAGGGCAAGGTAAAAAACAAGGCGCTTGCCGTGGCGCTCGCATCCCTGTGGGGCGGCGGCGAAACCTCCCCGAACCAGAAACACATCAACACCAACCCGAGCCGTTTCAACCCGGTCTGGCGCTATAATTTCTTCCTGAAACAG
>JAZOBC010000058.1:0-18812 GCA_045595795.1 Clostridia bacterium
AGCAGGCCTGGATTTGCCGCAACTGCGGACACATCCACACAGGAAAAGAAGCCCCCGGCGTTTGCCCTGTTTGCGCCCATCCGCAAAGCTATTTTGAAATTAGAGAGAAGAATTATTGATTTTTCCGTTAAAAAGCCGCAGAAGCAGGTTGCTTTTGCGGCTTTTTTTATTTCATAATGTCATCAAAAATGCTGTTTGAAAGCTCCACCATTTTCCCCTTTAACCCCTCTAAAACGCCACTCTCTTCCTGAAAGTCAAAGGTTAACCGATAGGCGCACAGAGCCTGATAACGATAGCGGCTGTCCTTCGGTGCGCCATATTTAGTATCGCCCAAAAGGGGATACCCCAAATGGGATAGCTGCACACGAATCTGATGCTTGCGCCCGGTGTGCAGGGTCACCCGCAAAAGGCTTAGGTCGCCCTTTGTTTTGAGTACCCGATAATCAAGCACCGCTTCTTTAGCCCCGGGCACATCGCTTTCGCAAACCCTGACACGATTTTCTTTCTCTGAACTCTTTAAATAATTCACCAACCTGCCGCTTTGTTTCTGTGGCTCGCCACACACTACACATAAGTACTGCTTTTTCACTTCACCATTTTTTATTTTTTCGTTGAGCAGCCGTTGTGCCTCCGCATGCTTTGCCGCCAGCACGAGCCCGCGGGTGTTGCGGTCTAACCGATTGGAAAGTGCCGGCGCAAAGGTGTTTTCTGCTTCAGGATGATATTCTCCCTTTTCATATAAATACCCCTGAATCTGCGAAAGCAGGCTATCGTCACCGCCATGGGAGGCTTGCCCTGCCGGCTTATCCGCTACTAAAATATGCTCATCCTCATACACCACACAAAGTCCCTGACCGGAGGTTGTCACAGCCTTTTTTTCTTCAAAAAACTCATCGTTGATGTACAGGCATAATTCATCGCCGCAGGCAAGAACGTCTTGCGCCTGCAGTGCCTTTTTGTTGCGCTTCACTCTTTTTTTTCGCAGTTGCTTATATAAAAGGCTCTTGGGCATATGGGGGAGAAGCTTGGATAAAAACTTATCCACACGCTGTCCGCTGTCATTTTGATTCACAATAATTGTTTTCATTTTATCACATCACATTAAAGGCGCAATCAGTCGAAACAAGCTTTGCACCAGTCTTTTTATAAGGCCAACCCGACAGTCAGAAGCTGAAATTTTTTTACAGGCAGAAAGGGTCGCTTCAAAATCCTCTCGGATTTCTTTCACGCTTTGGCTACCGCAAATCCATGCACCGCATTCAAAATGAAGATAGAGACTGCGGCAATCTAAATTCACCGTTCCCACTGTTGCCGCCTTATCATCTGATACCATCACCTTGGAATGAAGAAAGCCGGGGGTGTATTCATAAATCTGAACGCCACCGGATAAAAGCTCTCGATAATAGGACTGTGTGGTCATGTGCACATACCATTTATCCGGCTTGCCCGGGGTAAGAATTTTCACATCAACTCCGTTTTTGGCTGCCAAAATCAAGGCAGATACCAATGCATCATCAATAATCAGGTAAGGGGTTTGGATGTAAAGATATTGTCTCGCAGCACAGATGAGGTTCATATACACCTTTTCCCCTACATATTCTTCATCAATAGGACTGTCGCAATAGGGAATTACATAGCCGTCTTTTTGTTTGACTTCAGTTGGCGCAGCCAAAAAACTCTCAAGATTGTCTGCTTCACCGGTCAATGCCTGCCACATTTCTAAAAACATTAAGGTAAAGCTGCTTGCTGCTTCGCCGCTTACCATAATGGAAGCATCCTTCCAATGGCCGAACCGTGCCACGTCATTAATATACTCATCAGAAAGGTTCACACCGCCGGTAAAGGCCCATTTGCCGTCAATCACCGCAATTTTTCGGTGATCACGGTGATTTTGCAGGGTGGAAAGCACCGGACGGAATTTGTTAAAGACCTCACAGCGAATACCCATTTCAGACAGCATTTTTTGGTAATCCAAAGGCAGCAGCATGAAGCAGCCCATGTCATCATAAATCATACGCACATCAAGGCCTTCTGCCGCCTTGCGTTTTAAAACATCTAAAATTGTGTTCCACATGCGGCCTTCCTGAATGATAAAATACTCTAAAAATATGAACCGCTCTGCTTGCTCTAAACACGAAATTAATGCCTTAAATTTTTCTTCACCGGGGGATAGATACTGAATCTTTTCTCCTATATATCCGCGGAACCCGCAGGTGTTGGTCAAATAATGGCACTGGGGTGCATATTCAGGAAAATCTCGCTGCATGGCTTCTGCTACCTTAGGGTCTGCCTCACGGTAAGACTTTGTGGCTACCTGTGCCTTGGCAAGCTGCTTCTTAAAACCCATGGTCATGCCCTGAAAACGAACCATGAGATATAAAAGCCCGCCGAAAAGGGGGAACGAAAGAACCACCACAGACCACAAAAGCTTGTAGGGAGACCGCTTGACATTGGAAATGACATGGAGCACCACTGCCAGGCTGACGAGATAGAGTGCATTGTAAATCCACCGATACGCCTGACTGGAGCTGTAGACCATGAAAATCATCAATGCGATTTGCAGCAACAGGGATACAATCACATACACCCGCCGCCGAAGCAATAATTGAACCCACTTTTTTTGCATGACTTCGCCTCTTTAATCTTTCAATTCATGTTATAAAAACTCGCAAAATACAGCATTGGATACGTCAATACCACGATCCGTCAGGCAAATTCGTTCACCGTCATCGGTAAGCATGCCAAGAGACCCCAGTTTTTGAGCTACCTTGCCGTATCGCTCATTAAAGCTTATGCCGAATTGATTTTCAAAATCACTGCGGCAAATGCCACGCTTTGTCAGTCGAAGCCCCAACACCACAAACTCTGCCATGGCATCTTCCCCCGCAATTTCGGTTTTTTCCGGCACAGTGCCGTTTTCAATCTGACTGAAATATGCCTCTAAATCAACCGGATTTTCATAGCGGCAATTTTGGTAAAAGGAATGTGCCGCCGCACCAAGACCGATATACGGCTCTCTCGTCCAATATTTTGTATTATGTCGCGCAGAATATCCCTCTTTTGCAAAATTGGATATCTCATACCGGCCATAGCCATGCTTTTCTAAAAATTCTGTCAAAATGGCATACCGCTCTCTGTCCTCCTCATCATCGGGCAGGGATAGCTCCCCCCGCTCTGCGGCGCAAAACATGGGCGTGCCCTCTGCCAAGATCAGAGAATAGCAGGAAAGATGCTCCGGCCCAATATCCACAGCTTTTTGCAGGCTTTCCACCATAGACTTTCTTGTTTGAAGAGGAATAGAAAACATGAAGTCGAGGCTCAGGTTCTCTATTCCGGCACAGCGAACCGCCTCTGCCGCTTTTTGGGCATCCTCTGCTGTGTGAATCCGCCCCAACGCCGAAAGCTCAGCATCTACCATGGACTGAACCCCTAAGCTCACCCGGTTCACGCCGGCTGCTGCTAAGCGCGAAAAGCCGGAAAGGTCACAGGTGCCGGGGTTTGCCTCCACCGTCACCTCACAGTCTGCCGAAAGAGAAAAAGAGCGCCGCACAGCTAAAAGCACCTGCTCAAGGAGCTCTGGTGCCAGTGCCGTGGGCGTTCCACCGCCTATATATACTGAATCTGCCGCTACGCCCTCATAACGTTTCATTTCTTGGATGAGGGCATGGACATATCGCTCCCCTTCCCCCAGCAAATGGGGGTAGGAAACAAAATCACAATAGCGGCATTTTTGTTTGCAAAAGGGAATGTGAATATAAATTCCTGTCTTATTCATCCAGCTTCAAAACGGACATAAACGCCTCCTGAGGCACCTCTACGCTGCCCACCTGACGCATCCGCTTTTTGCCCTCCTTCTGCTTTTCCAGAAGCTTTTTCTTTCGTGTAATGTCACCGCCGTAGCACTTGGCAAGAACGTCTTTACGCATAGCCTTAACCGTTTCTCTGGCAATGATTTTATTCCCGATTGCCGCCTGGATGGGAATTTCAAACAACTGACGGGGGATGGCCGCTTTGAGCTTTTCAGCAATCTTTCTGCCACGGGCATACGATTTTGTGGCATGGACAATAAAGGATAGGGCGTCCACCATGTCACCGTTTAACAAAATGTCGAGCTTTACAAGATCTGACTTTTCATAGCCTGCCAGCTCATAATCAAAGCTTGCATAGCCACGAGTGCGGGACTTCAGCGCATCGAAAAAGTCATAAATAATCTCATTTAAAGGCAGGTCATAGTGCAGTTGGGCACGGTCTGTATCAATATAGGTCATATTGTGATACACGCCACGTCTGTCCTGACACAGCTCCATCACGCTGCCCACAAACTCTGTGGGGGTCATAATGTCTGCCTTAACCATCGGCTCTTCCATATAGAGAATCTCGCTGCCCGAGGGCATGTTGGTGGGGTTAGAAATCCAAAGCTCATCGCCGTTGGTTTTCTTAACCTTATACACAACGCTGGGAGCGGTGGTCACCAAGTCTAAATTATATTCACGCTCTAAGCGTTCCTGAATAATTTCCATGTGCAATAGTCCCAAAAATCCGCAGCGGAAGCCAAAGCCCAGCGCCACAGATGTCTCAGGCTCAAAGGACAGAGAAGCATCGTTAAGCTGCAGCTTAGAAAGAGCATCGCGCAAATCGTCATAGCGCGCACCATCTGCCGGATAGATACCGCAGAACACCATGGGGTTCACCTGCTTATAGCCGGCCAAGGGTTCTTCCGTGGGCCGTTTTGCCAGAGTAATGGTATCGCCCACGCGAGTGTCGGACACGTTCTTGATAGAGGCTGTCAAATAACCAACCTCACCGGCGGACAGCTGGTCGCACTTCAAAAATCCGTTGGGATGCAAATAGCCCAATTCCACAACCTCAAATTCTTTTTTGGTTGCCATAAGGCGAATCAAATCGCCGGTTTTCAAAGTGCCGTCTACGACACGGAAATAAATAATAACACCCTTATAAGGGTCATAAAAACTATCGAAAATCAAGGCAGAGAGCGGTTTTTCTGCATCACCCTTCGGCGGCGGAATTAAAGCCACAATCTGCTCTAACACCTCTTCAATACCAATGCCGTTTTTGGCTGAAATTTTCGGAGCATCCTCCGCAGGAATGCCAATGATGTTTTCAATCTCGCCAATGACTACCTCGGGCTGTGCCGCAGGCAGGTCAATTTTGTTAATAACCGGCATGATTTCTAAGTCATGATCAATGGCAAGATAGGTGTTTGCCAGGGTTTGCGCCTCAATGCCTTGTGCTGCATCCACAACCAAAATAGCTCCCTCACAAGCCGCTAAGGAGCGTGAAACCTCGTAGTTAAAGTCCACATGACCCGGTGTGTCGATCAGGTTCAGCACATATTCCTCCCCATCGGAGGCCTGGTATAAAAGACGGACTGCACGGGCCTTAATG
Source organism: Clostridia bacterium (assembly GCA_045595795.1). GTDB lineage: Bacteria > Bacillota > Clostridia > UBA1381 > UBA9506 > UMGS755. The sequence continues at coordinate 5,407 of JAZOBC010000058.1, forward strand.
GTGATGCCTCGCTCCTTTTCCAAATCCATGTTATCCAGCACCTGGGCTTCCATTTCACGCTCAGTTAACAGACCGGTCTTTTCTAACAATCGGTCTGCCAGTGTGGACTTGCCATGGTCAATATGTGCAATAATTGAAAAATTTCTGATATGTTCCTGATTTACCATTGTTCCTCCCTCAAAGCTCTTGCAGCATTGCACGAATCAGTGCCTTAAGTAGTCAATCGCCACCCGGGTAAAGTCTTATTATTTAAAGTATGATACGCCGGACAGGAATATTTTTTGATCCTGCACGCCGTAAATGTTTTTCGCAATGTTATCACCGCGACGTTCAGAATGTGCCATTTTACCCAGCACGCGACCATCGGGACTGGTGATGCCTTCAATGGCGCAAACGGAGCCGTTGGGGTTAAAGGCCGTTTCGTAAGTGGGTGCACCTGATAAATCCACATATTGGGTTGCAATCTGGCCGTTTTCGGCAAGACGTTTCACCCAAGCCTCGTTAGCCGCAAACCGACCCTCACCGTGAGAAACGGGAACGGCATGAATGTCGCCTACGTTAGACAGCGACAGCCAGGGAGACAGACAGGAAGCCACGCGGGTGTAAACCATTTGAGAAACGTGGCGGCCAATGGCGTTATAGGTCAGAGTGGGAGAATCCTCACCCAGCTCGCAAATTTCGCCATAGGGTACGAGACCCAGCTTAATCAGCGCCTGGAAGCCGTTACAGATACCCAGCATCAAGCCGTCACGCTGTTTGAGCAGTTCATTCACTGCTTCGCTGATGGCAGGATTGCGGAATACGGTGGCAATGAATTTGCCGGAGCCCTCCGGCTCGTCACCGGCAGAGAAACCGCCGGGAATCATAATAATCTGGCTGTTCTTGATGCGCTTGGTCATTTCCGCAACTGACTCGGTGATGTCGGCAGGTGTCAGATTCTTCAGAACAAACACATCGCAGTCTGCACCGGCATTGCGGAAGGCTTTTTCACTGTCATATTCACAGTTTGTCCCCGGGAACACGGGAATAAACACTTTCGGTCTTGCAATTTTATTTTTTGCAACATTGGGGCAGCTGGGTGCGCCGCTAAAGGCAGGAATGGCATCACCCTCAACCTTTTTTACTGTGGGGAAAATGCTCTCCAACGGTGCTTTCCAAACAGATAACAGCTCTTCGATGCAAAGCTTAACGTCACCAATGGAGATGGTGCTCTCCTTACAGGTGTGACCAATTTTCACGCCGCCTAAAACCTCTGTATCGGCCGCTGTTTCAATGATGATGGCGCCCAAATCTGGTACAAACAGACGGTTCTTGATGCTTTCGCAAAGAACTGCACCAATTTTGTTACCAAAAGACATTTTGGAAACAGCCGCTGCAATACCGCCCTCTTTGACGGTGTAAGAGCTGCGAACCAAACCCTTTTGAATGAGGCTATAGAGGTTATCATATTGCTTTTTCATATCTTCAAAGTCGGGCAGACCATCTGCCTGACGCTTCGGCGTAATGAGCCACAGGGTGCTATCAGTTTCCTTCAGCGCACCGGATACAACGGTTTTCGCAGAGGTGGGCACCACTGCAAAGGAAACCAGTGTGGGCGGAACATCTAAGTCGTTAAAGGAGCCGGACATAGAGTCCTTACCGCCAATGGCACCGATTTTCAGTGCTGTTTGTGCACGGTATGCACCAAGGAGTGCCGCAAAGGGCAGACCCCAACGAGCCGGGTCTTCACCCGGACGGGGGAAATATTCCTGGAAGGTGAGATATACTTCGTTCCGATCGCCGCCGGCTGCCACAATTTTAGCCAGAGATTCAACAACAGCGTAAACTGCACTGTCGAAGGGGCTTTCCTTGGCCAGCTTAGGCTGATAACCAAAGGACATGAGGGTGGCCGTATCGGTCACACCGCCGGTGGGAACCTTAGCCGCCATGCAATCCTCCGGTGTCAGCTGATACTGTCCGCCAAAAGGCATCAAGACCGTTCCGGCACCGATGGAAGCGTCAAAGCGTTCGCAAAGACCCTTTTGTGAGCAAACGTTTAAGTCTGCCAAGGTGTCGAGCCAGGTCTTTTTCACGTCTTTCACGTCTTGCTCAGCAAAATATGCCGGAGCCTGAGGTGCAGAAAGCTTAATGGATGTCTTTTTGGTTGCACCGTTTGTATTTAAAAATTCTCTGGAAATATCACAAATCAGCTTACCGCGCCACTGCATTTTCAGGCGGGCTTCTTCTGTTACAACTGCCACGCGGGTTGCTTCCAAATTTTCTTCACGAGCTAAATCGAAAAACACTTTTTCGTCAGCCTCAGAGATGACAACAGCCATTCTCTCCTGAGATTCGCTGATGGCCAGCTCTGTGCCGTCTAAGCCGTCATATTTTTTGGGCACCTTGTCAAGGTCAATGAACAAGCCATCGGCAAGCTCGCCCACAGCAACAGAAACGCCGCCGGCACCAAAGTCGTTACAACGCTTAATCAAGCGGGCTGCTGCTTCTTTTCTGAATAAACGCTGAAGCTTTCTTTCCACGGGAGCATTACCCTTTTGCACTTCAGCACCGCAAGACTCTAAGGAGTGGTCATCATGAGCCTTGGAAGAGCCGGTAGCACCGCCACAACCGTCGCGGCCGGTTCTGCCACCTAACAAAATGACCAAATCCCCGGGGGCAGGACGCTCACGAACCACGTTTTTCTTCGGTGCAGCTGCAATCACGGCACCGATTTCCATTCTCTTTGCCACATAGCCCTCGTCATAAATTTCCGTAACCTGACCGGTGGCAAGACCAATCTGGTTACCATAGGAGCTGTAGCCTGCTGCTGCACCGGTGGTAATCTTTCGCTGCATCAGCTTGCCGGGCAAGGTTTCGGCCAAGGTCTTTCTCGGGTCACCGGATCCGGTGACACGCATTGCCTGATATACATAAGAGCGGCCTGATAACGGATCGCGAATCGCACCGCCAAGACAGGTAGCCGCGCCGCCAAAAGGCTCAATTTCTGTGGGATGGTTATGGGTTTCGTTTTTGAACATAATCAGCCAGGGCTCTTTTTGGCCGTCAACATCCACAGTCACCTCAATGCTGCAGGCATTGATTTCTTCAGACTGGTCGAGGCGAGCAAGATAGCCCTCTTTTTTCAGCTGCTTTGCGCCAATGGTTGCTAAATCCATGAGGCACAGAGTCTTCTTTTTACCCACATACAAGGTTTTGCGGGCATCTTCATAGTCTGCCAAAGCGTCTTTGATACGCTGGGGCGCATCTTCTAAATCCATGGCCTCGATTTCGGTAGAAAACGTGGTGTGACGGCAATGGTCTGACCAATAGGTGTCAATCATTCGCAATTCTGTCAAAGAAGGGTTGCGATTTTCCGTATTTTTAAAATAGTCACGGCAGAAGCAAAGGTCTTCAAAATCCATGGCAAAGCCATAGGTGGAAAGCAGACCGGAAAGCGCTGCATCATCCATGGTAATAAAGCCTTCAACCGTAGCAACATCGGCAGGAATTTCCGCCACAGAGTCTAAGGTTTCGGGCTTTTCGTCTGATACCTCATGCGCCTCTACGGGGTTGATATAATATTTTTTTGCTGCCTGCAGGTCGGCGTCAGATACGTCACCTTCCAGCACAATCACACGGGCAGACTGCACCTTGGGGCGTTCCTGCTGTGTTAACAGCTGCACGCATTCTGCCGCTGAATCGGCACGCTGGTCGAACTGACCGGGCAGATAGGCTGAAATAAAATACTTTGCTCCGGCATCTAAAGGACAAACTTCATCATAAACCACGTCCACCGGCGGTTCGCTGAAAATAGAGGTTCGTGCCAGGGCAAAGGCTTCATCAGAAACGCCCTGCACATCATATCGCTGAATGACGCGCACCCGTGACAGACCTTTTAGATTTAAATTGTCTTTCAAATCGCGAAGCAGATGACCTGCTTCAACATCAAATCCCGGCTTCTTTTCTACAAAAATTCTTCTGACAGTATTCATAGTCCGCTCCTTTATTAAATCTCATTAAACGAGGTTAAAACCCCATATCCTGTTTCATCTATCTGCAAGCGGCAGACGGCACCGTTATGCACCTTAAACCGCCACGAGCCTTCAATGCCCATGCCCAAAAGATGCGCCAACATGCTTCGTATGCAGCCTAAGTGGGTCACCAAAAGCACTCTGCCCTCCGTGTGACGCCTTAAAAGCTCGTCAAGCAGCCGCACATTTCGGTCATACACCTCTCTGGCGCTCTCGCCACAGGGAATGACATAATCAACTAAATCTGCCTGCCACGCTGCATATTCTGCCTCATGACGGCTTTGGATTTCATCCACCGAAAGACCTTCCCACAAACCAAAATTGCGCTCAGAAAGATCAAGCATGGTCTCCACCGTCATGTGGTGAGGCTCGGCAATGGCAATGGCCGTGTCTTGCGCCCGCTTTAGGGGACTTGCATAAATCGCCTCCGGCTTTTCCAAACGAAAAATTCGGCTCAGGGAATGAGCCTGGCGTTTGCCCCGCTCCGTCAAGGGTAAATCCGTTGTCCCCAGGGCCGTGGGGCGTATATTTCCGGCTGTTTCACCGTGTCTGATTAAAACCAGTTCCAACATAAAACCGCCTCCTTGCAGAGATATATTCCATTTTATCATATTTTGTAAGATTCTGCAAGAGCAGGACTGCATTTTATTTATAAATAGAAAGATTCTTTTATATCCTCATAGAACGCTTTTATTGTAAACTTTCACATAGAAAAAGAGACGGCCCAAAGGCCGCCTCTTACAGGATTCAGCAAACGATTATTGTTTTTTAAAATGCTCTTTTGTCAGCGCTTTCACAACACCGCTCAGGCCCACAACACCAATCAAATTGGGGATTGCCATGAGCCCGTTCATGGTTTCGGAGATGCTCCAGATTAAATCCAGACTTCCCACCGTTCCAATAAAAACAAACGCCACATACACGCACCGATAAACTAAAACAGCGCGTTTGGATTTGCCTGATAAGTATTCTATGCTCACTTCACCGTAATAGGCCCAGCCCAAAATGGTAGAAAGCGCAAAGAAAACCGTTGCCAGGGTAACGCCGATGCCACCAACGCCCGGAAGAACGGAGTCAAAAGAGGCAATGCTCAGCGCCGAGCCCTGAAACTCACCGGTATTCCAAAGGCCGGTTGTTAAAATGACAAGACCGGACAGGGTGCAAATGACGATGGTGGTGAAAAATACTTCAAACATGCCCCAAAGACCTTGACGAACCGGGTCTTTAGCGCTGGATGCCGCATGGGCAATGGGCGCACTGCCAAGACCGGCCTCGTTAGAAAAAACGCCCCGGGAAAAACCATAATGCATGGCAACCATGATGCCATACCCTGCACCACCGCCAAGTGCTGCTTTAAAATTAAATGCCTCTTTAAAAATCAAAGCAAATGCCGCGGGTATTTTTTCAGCATTAAAAATCAGCGCAATTACACAACAAGCAACATAGAAAACAGCCATAAAAGGAACCAGCTTTTCGTTAACGGAAGCAATGCGCCGCATGCCGCCTAAAATGACCGCTGCGGCAATCGTCGTTAAAACAACACCGGTAATCCATGGTGCTACGCCCAAGGTGCTCTTTAGCGCCACAGCAATCGAATTTGACTGGGTTGCGTTACCCGTTCCCAGGCAGGCAACCATAGCAAAAATTGCAAACAGCGCCGCAAGCCACTTGATCCCTAAGCCATTTCGGATGTAATACATGGGTCCGCCAACCCATTCTCCCTTTTCATTTTTTTCGCGAAACTTTAAAGATAGGAGAATTTCAGAATATTTCGTCACCATGCCAAGCAAGGCGCTGACCCACATCCAAAAAATCGCACCCGGTCCACCTGCGACAATGGCCGTTGCCAGTCCTGCGATGCTACCTGTACCAATGGTTCCTGCCATAGCCGTTGCCACCGCCTGAAAAGGGCTGACACCGGACGCATCCTTTTCATGCTGATTTTTAGAAAACACACTTAAGATGGTGTTTTTTAACATGTAAATGAATTTCCGAAACTGCAACAAGCCGGTTCTGCATGACAAAAACAGACCAATTCCAATTAAAAAGACAAGCATAACCGGTCCCCAAACAACACCATTGATTGCTTCGTTAATTTTACTGATAAATTCCATGATTGAACTGTCACTCCTATGATTTCTATGGTGTATTAAAAGGCAAACCGGCCTTTATAGGGTTTCACCGTTTTCCTCGTCCGGAAGTAAACAAACTTCACATTTGTTTGTTGAAAGCACCACCGAGGTTCGGGTTAGTGATACGCCGCCGATGGACTTAATATAATTCAAGATGCCCTCTAAGGTCTTGCCGGTTCTGGTCACAACCTTTAAAATAAAATCAAAATCCCCTGCAATGTAATAGCATTCCGCAATAGCAGGATTTACATTAATTTTTTTCACAAAACCCTCGTAGTGCTTCGGATGCTCCAAGCTCACATAGATAAACGCCATCAGCTCTCTACCCAAGGTGTTTTGATTAATAATCGTTGTATATTTTTCTATCAAGCCTGTGCTTTCAAGCTTCTTAATACGTTCAATGACAGCCGATGTAGATAGGTTAATTTTATTGCCAATATTGGTTGCATTTTCTCGAGAATTTTCCTTTAAGCAAGATAAAATCTGATAATCAATCGCATCCATTGTAACACCCCATTTTTATTTTTTATTATACAAAAAACCCAAAAAATTGTAAATAAGTCTACTAAAGATACCCAAATTTTTCCGTAATTCTTTTTTCGAGCAAAAATTTTGCGCCACCTTCCTTTTATAAATTTTTTGAACCAAAATTTTTATGGTAAAAAATAAAGAGCTACGACTGATGTCACAGCTCCTTGCAAATTGAATCAACATTATTTACTTATTCTCTTCTTGTTCCCTCTTTTTCTGAAGCCGTGGCTACTTCTTTTTTTGCAATCCATCCACGATAAAAGAGCACGCCCAATAATGTTCCAAACAAAATCAACCCATAAACAAGAATCACCAAAAGGAAGTTTTGCTCCACAAAGGCATCTCCTGCAAAGGTGGATGAAATAATAGAGGGAATGCGCGCCACAAGCGAAATTGCTAAAAAGTCCTGTAGCCGGATTTTCGTTAGGGGTACCACGTAGGTAATCAAATCCTTTGGTGTTCCTGGGATGAAAAACAAAATAAAAATCACAGTTTTAAGCTTTTTTTCATTATTTAAAAATTTAAACCGTGAAAGAGAGGCTTTTCCCGCAATTTTTTCTGCTAAATTTTTTCCGAACCGGCGCACCAACTTGAAAATGATGATTTGACCAATAACAATACCAACACAACAGAAAACAAGGCCCCACAGCCAGCCATAGAGTGAGCCTGCCACAAATTCCACCAATTCTCCGGGAATAATGGCCACAATAATCTGGGCAATTTGAATCAGCATCATAACAAAGATGCCCGCCGTACCATAGCTCTGGATGAATGCCTCAAACGCCTCCGGATTATTATAGGACTGAATCAGAGGAATTGCAAGCACCGTAAGCCCTGCCATTGCCAATATAAAAATGATAAGCGAAAAAATTTTGAATCCTTTTCTTGTCATGCTTTTTTGCCCTCTTAGGTGTTTTTCTTATCGTTATGCTATGTACAGTATACACGAGAACAACAAAAAATGCAAGGGTCGATTCGCTTTCTTTTGCCTGTTATACAGTATGTCCAGATTCTATAACATCATGCTTATTTTGCGCGCTCTACACGCCGGTCTACCGCCAAAATCATTTCTGTTACAATCTCCATCGCCTCTAAAAGGCCCTCAATGCTGATGCACTCATCTGCCTGATGAGGTCCCCCGTGCCCCGCAGGAAAAGCAAAGGGGCGCTCCCGAAAGTTCTCCATGCCAACACTGACAGAGTTTTTCAGGTGTCGGGAATAGGTGCCTCCGCGGGTAACAGAAACGCTCGTTCCCGTTATGCCGGTAACCCGCTCATAGACCTCACAGATTGTCGCAATGAGCGGCGAGTCTTTCTCGTGAATATATCCACTGTCATGCATATCAAGGCGCATGACGATGCCCTGACTTTCCAGACAATTGATAACATCTGCCTCTAACTTTTCTGCATTCAATCTGGGACTGTATCTTGTATCAAAACTAAAGGAAAGCACGTTGTCCTGATAGCTTACCATGCCGTTTGCACACACAAGCTTTGAAAAATCCGGGTCCTCCGAAGCAATGCCAAAACCCTCTCCGTAGGGGCTTTGAATCAGCTTTTGGGCTTTCTGCAAAGCCTCTTTTTGGGCATTACAAATATAAGGACAGGTCAGCAAGGCCTCCACGATCAAGCTCGCTGCATTGACAGAATCCTCCGGGTCAAGGACATGCTTAGGAGCGCCCTTGGCAATTAGTTCAATGGCATCACCGCTAACGCCAACTGAAAGCGCATCTGTCTTTAAAGAAAGCAGACTTTCATAAAGCTCTTTTGAATAGATAAGCGTTGCTTTTGCTTCACCCATGACAATGTTAAAGGCATTTCCGCCAACAAAGCTGATGATCTCACCGTCAGGCATTGGAACATCAGCCCAAAAGCGAAGCATGTTCGGCTCGCCGCCGATGCCCGGAAAAGAGACGTCGGGAACCAGGCAAACCGCCGGCATGGGTTGTTCCTTTGCAAATGCCATCACGTCTTCCATGCCCGATTCTTCGTTGGAACCGGTAAACAGCAAAAGACCGCGCTTTAAGGGCAGTTTTAAATCGCGAATGGCACGTGCAGCAAACAAGCTGACCAAAATGCCTGCTTTGTTATCGCTAACGCCTCTGCCAAATAAAAATCCGTCTTTTTCGATCATGGTAAAAGGCTCTGTATAAGTCCAGTCATTTCCCACGGGCACCACATCAGAGTGAGCAAACAACCCAATGGTTTCTGACTTTTCTCCGGGAAGAAAGGACAGTAAATATCCCTTATCCTTATGCAATTCTGTGGAAAAGCCATTCTCTTTGTATAGCTCTTCCGTTTTCTCCAGCATTTTGGCACACTCTTTCCCAAAGGGTGCGCCCTCTTCCCTCTCTCCACGTATGGAGGGGATGGCAACCAGCTCCCTCATGATGGAAACAATTTCATCTCGATGTTCTTTAAAATATGTTTTAATCATGCTTCTCTCCCCTTCACACTTACAATTCTAATCCTTTACGAAGATTTGCAAGCTCACAGGTCAGAATATATTCCACCTGATGAATCTTCCACTCCAGGCGTGCCCGGTCGGTCATATAAAGCATGGTCGGCTCCCAACCGAGACGGGAATCCTGCTCAACCAAGGGGATGGTATCTTTTGCATTTTCAATTTCTGCTTTTAAAAGTGCTTCCATTTCATCATAAACCGCACTCAAGCCTTCTTTGGTGGTTTCAACATATTGGCGGCTTTTCAGCACGTGCCACTCTTTTGCGCGAATACCGGTTTTCACACAATTTGCAATAAAATGTCCCAAGCCGGTCAGCTTATCTAATTTTTCATTCCTCTCCTTTGCGGCATACAGCGACGCCACGCCACGCTCCATGAGAAACAGCATGGTCTTTAAGGACTTGATTTCTTCCACAATACGAACACCAAGGGGCGTAATTTGCGGATCTGCCTCGTCAATATATACCGGCGAGCAATAGCGCGAACCAAACACAGAATCGGGAGAATTGGGCATGAAAGGCTCAGCACCCAAAAACGGCCGGATTAACCAGAAGGGACAGGACGGACCGATACGGAACGCGCCATACTGGTCGCCATTGCTTGCGGTGTAATGCCGGATAGCTTCGCTAAAGTCATGCATAGCGCTATCCACTAACTCATAATTTGCTTCGCCAAACTCAGCCACCAGAATCTTTTTTAGAATATTCTCCATCGGCTCTCTCGGTTCAAAGAAGCAATGCTTGGAAAGCTTGCTGATGAAGGAAGGATAAAATCCATAGTGATGGCATTCCATCAAACCACAAAGACCCCATGCATCGTGAGCCTTCTGCATGCCTTCATAGCGACGCATCCACTGATAGGGCATGGGCTGATAGGGGATGACGCCGATATCCCAGGTCAGACCGCCGGTGTTGGTCATGGAGTAAAGGCGAATGCCGCGTTTTTTCGCTGCCTTTGCCTCGCTGACAAAATAAGCGCCCGGTCCCTCAAAGGACAAGGTATAGTCAGCGCACTTGGTTGTGGCGCTGCCTATGTGTTGGGCCTCAAACATTTCGTATGTAACCAGGAGGCTAACATCTGTGGGCAGGGATTCAATCAGCTTTACGCGTAGTTCCTCCGGCTGAAAGCCCCAGTTATAAGTCCAGAAAACTATATCAGCATCCGCATTATATTTTCTGATGACGCGCTTGACTAAATTCAGCCACTGGGGGTAATCTTCGCAGGGATACCAACCGGGATGAGTGCGGCGGGAGGGAATACCCTCAATTGATTCCCTGCTCCAAGAAACATTGGGGTCATGACTGGGGAAGCCAACAGATTCGCCCACCAGCGTCACACCCTTTAAGCCGGGGCACTCACGAAACAAGCGACCATAGCTATTTTCATAATATTCTTCTGCACCGGGGTCATCGGGGTGCATTTCACTCTTATAATAGCTGTATGCATACACATCCAGACCGTACTTTGCCGCTCTGCGGATTAAATCGTTGAAATCTAAATAGCCGGCAGGCACGCAGTTCACGTCCTTGGTAAATACCAAAATGGCATCTCTGCCCTCATGGGCCACACGGGCTAAATATGCATCGGGAAATTCGTCCATGCCGTAGGAGGAGTGAATCATTTGAGGCGAATACATGGGTTTTTTTGAAATTTCACCATAGGCAAGCAGGGGCGCTTTGGCAAAATACATCAGGTCTTCTATGTAATAAAGCGCTTGTGCCGCACCGCGCTCATCATGAGCATAAATGCGAATGCCCTTTGCATCAGTTTCAATTTTAAAGCCCTTGTAGGAAGCCACCTCGCCCAAATCCACGCCGGCATCCTTTGCCAGAGCAATTTGAATGGTTGTCTCTGCCTGTGTTACAACAGAAGCCTCAAGCTCCATAGAAACCTTTAAATAGTCAACAAAGTCCTGCGCTGCCGTTTTGATGACCTCGCCGGCATTGTTAGAAATACCGATGGTTGCCCCGCTACATACCATAAATTCATTATCAGCAGGCTTGCGGGTTTTGTCTTTCAGGCCAAACTCATGAACAGTCAAAAGCTTATTTTTAAACTCGTTGGATTTTTCAATTTTCATAATACAATGAACGCCCTTTCTGCCTGTGGTTACGCATTATGCCATCAACATGCGTTTCATTTTCTGCATCAGATTCGGGATGAACGTTACATTTCTCGGGAATTCGGAGAAGGTCAGATTCATACCGGCCTCTTGGTCAATCAGCTCAACAACAGCCTGTTTGCCAATTTTCTGCTCCAGCAGCCGGCAAACCTCCATGTCCTCCAAAGCCTCACGGAAAACAAGGGCACGAAGAGACGGCAAGGGTCCGTCCTGTCCCGGATAAACAGAGAAGGAGTCACCGGAAGCAAAAGAGCCGTCTGCCGAGGTTGTGAGATAGGGATTGACGGGATACATAGAGAAGCGGCAGTTGTAGAAGTTATAGCCCCACTGCAAAAAGCCTTCAATGCCAAACTTATACATCTGCAAGCCCATGATGCGATTCCGGTAAGAGGGTACGGCAATAAAGCGATTGGAGACTTTTTCAAGCTGACCGCAGCAATAATAGGTCCATAAGTGCGGCACCTTTCTTTCTAAAAACGGCTCAATATGGTCGTTGGCGCAAACCGGATAGTCCACCAAGCCTTTTTCATAGAAACCAATGTCAGACAAAGCATCAAAGGTTTTGCAATCGCCAAGCAACGGCTTTAACAGGCTGCGTGCATATTCATAGTCTGCCATCTGTTCCTCTGTGGGCTCATCTGAAACATGGAAATAGCATGCGTCTAAAATGTTTTCCTCACGCAGCACGGCTAACACCTGTGGAATGAAAACCTGCAAAAATTCAGCATAAGAGGGGTCTTTGGTGGGCACGTGCCAGCCAAAGAGCAGCTTTTCTTCACCATCCTCTTTGCCCCAGATGTTGGGCGAGCAAATACAGCCCCACTGAGAGAAGAAGTGACAAATTTCATAATAGCGAATGCCCAGCTTTTTAGTCAGCGCAATAAAACGACGCAGACGCGAAAAATCAAAGTGATAGATTCCGCTATTTTTTTCAATATCCACAAGCTGCACGCAGGGACGCTGAGAATTGACTGCCGTATCAAGAGGCGGCGTAATCACCGGTGTTAAAATCATGTTAATACCATGGTCAACCGCCATGGCCATATAGCGTTCAATTAGTTCCCAGTGAGCTTCACTGTAAATGGGAACATTGTGAGTGGTTGCAATGCAGTCAATGTGGAACCACTGTGTATACATAAGTTTTTGCTCCGGCAGCATAGCAGGCAGCACTTCTAAGGTGAAGTTAGCCTCAGCTCCATGTTCCCCGGCATCATTCTTCACAGTTCTGCCCGTCAGGCGAACCTTGATGGGATACGTGCCGGGCTCGCAGTCTTTTTTCAGTGCAACCTCCACCCAAAGAACCGCCATTTGATTCTGTGTATAAATTAGATTACTTTGTTCATCCAACGGCACCAAAAGGTCCGGAATCATAGCCGGTGTGTGGGTTATGTAGTCATCATCATTGCATTCGGTGTGCGGCAAATCTGCAGGCACAGGCTTCACGGAATACAGTTTGATGCAATCTGCCAGAGGAGAATCCACCTCAACAGAAAATGCACAATGGTTTTCCAAAAGCTCTCCCTGTGTGACAAAGCCAATCTGATACGAAACATGCTCACCTGCCAAAGCAACCGCAGAATCGGTCGCAGGACGGTTTATATCAGCCACCGTTATAATTTTTTCTAACGAAGAAAATTGACGAAGATTTAATGTGATCATCTCTATCGCTCCTTTTTATGTGGTCACACATACCGCTCAGCAGTCGGTAATTGCTAAATTTTCTTATATATCATTTATTATAGCATAAAACCTTTTGTTTGCAATCTTCTTTTTTTGTTATTCATCTACATTTTTAATAAAATAATTTTGTCCTTCCTGCTTAAAATGACAAAATCAAAAGAGGCCCTTGCCGCAACATGAACTGTAGCCGCAAGAAGCCTCTTTTACGGATCATTCTATAAATATTTTAGTCCTTATGACATAGCCTGACTTTTCATAATAATTTAACCATGAAAGCAATAAATATCCCCCCGTATAACGGGGGGGTTTTTCATTTTCGGGCATAGCCCTAATACTACTGGCTGCACACAAGTGTGCTTTTGTATTGGCCTGCCAGCCATGCAACTGCTACTGACTACCGATAAATGGGTTATTTAAAAATAGTGCTTCTATTTAAATGGGGTGCAGGGGCAACGCCCCTGTGTCGTT
>JAZOBC010000059.1:0-4960 GCA_045595795.1 Clostridia bacterium
GTTTCCCTTTCCTATCAGGGAAAACAACTTGCGGAAAATAAAAGTGAATTTTTAATCAAAGCGCAGTAGTGCAAAAATGGAGGAGCGACTATGAATTTAAACGGAATGACCATCAACTTTTTGGGTGACAGCATCACAGAAGGATACGGAATAGAGGAACCTGAGAAAGTGTTTCACCAAATCATATGCGAAAAACATCAAATGAAGTGCGCCCGTAATTACGGCGTCAGCGGTACAAGAATTGCTCGCCAACATGTGCCGTCTCTTTGGAACACAAAATGGGATTTATTTTTTGAACTGCGCGCTGAAGTTATGGATAAAAACGCACAGGCCGTTGTTGTGTTTGGCGGAACAAACGATTTCGGTCACGGCGACGCGCACTTTGGCACAACAGACAGCGAAGATATTGATACCTTTTGCGGTGCGCTGAATTCTCTGATCAACAAATTGGAAAGAGATTTTCCCGATGCGAAAATTATTTTTATGACGCCCCTGCACAGACCTGACGAAACGCAGCCGTCCGAGCCCGACGGAAAAATTTTAGAGGACTATGCAAACGCCATCAGAGAAATCTGCGCCAAACGTCACATTGATGTGATTGACCTATTTAAAATCAATCCTCTTGATCCTACCAATGAAGAGCTTGTGCCGGACGGCGTTCATCCGAGCGAGCTGGGGCACGGCATTATGGCACAGGTCATCGGCGATGCACTGCTTGCTTTATAAAAAACGATTGACATTATCAATGTGATATGATATAATCATAAATAATTTCATAATCAATAAACCGTTGAGGCAGAAAAAAGGCAGATAAGGACTTTTTAAGCGAGTGGATGATGGTGTGAGTTCCACAAAGATCCCCTGCGTAATATGGACTGCTAAGGGCTGTGAGGAAATTCACGGACGTAAGACTCGCGTTAGAAGTTGGGAGCTTGTTGGAGCTTCGCTAAGTGCACAGCGCAAAGCGTGAATCAAGGTGGCACCGCGGATATTTGCATTTATTCGTCCTTGACAGAATTAGAATATTTCTGTCAAGGACATTTTTGTTCTTTTCTCCTTGTCAGTAAATATAAAATATCAAAGGAGTTTTCTGTATGTATATTCTCACAAAGCGATGGTGTTTTCTTTCCATGCAAGCGTAAAACGAAAATACTAATTTAATTTTTGGAGGATTTGACCATGAAATATAATCATGTTGATTTTAACACTTACTTTAAAAACTATCCCGATGAAAAAGGATATTTTGGAAAATATGGCGGTTGTTTTATTTCTGATGAACTGACTGCTGCCATGAATGAAATTAATGCAGCTTATTTTAATATCTGCAAATCCAGAAAGTTCATCAGTGAGTTGCGCCGAATTCGCAAGGAATTTCAGGGCAGACCCACACCCATTACACATTTGGAGCGTCTTTCAGACCAGATTGGTAACGTGCAAATTTATGCAAAGCGCGAGGACTTAAACCATACCGGCGCGCACAAGCTGAATCATTGCATGGGTGAGGCACTTCTTGCGAAATACATGGGCAAGAAAAAGGTTATTGCCGAAACCGGTGCCGGTCAGCACGGCGTTGCCTTGGCTACCGCTGCTGCTTATTTTGGCCTGAAGTGCGATATTTACATGGGTAGTGTAGATATTAAAAAACAAGCGCCCAATGTGGCACGAATGAAAATTTTAGGTGCTAATGTGGTGGAGGTAACCCATGGTCTTGCTACCTTAAAGGAAGCGGTTGACGCAGCTTTTGATGCTTACAGCAAAGAATATAAAGACAGTATTTATTGCATTGGCTCCGTGCTGGGCCCGCATCCCTTCCCCATGATGGTGCGTGACTTCCAGAGTATTGTGGGATTTGAAGCAAGGGAACAATTTTTAGAAATGACCGGTGAGCTGCCCGATGCAATTACCGCTTGTGTGGGTGGCGGCTCAAACGCTGCCGGATTTTTTGCCGGATTTTTAAATGATCCTGTTGATATTTACGGCGTTGAGCCCTTAGGCAGAGGCGAAACGTTGGGTGACCACGCTGCCAGCCTGCGCTATGGTACCGAGGGTGTGATGCATGGCTTTAACAGTATTATGTTAAAAGATGAAAACGGTGAACCGGCTCCGGTATATTCCGTCGCAAGCGGTCTTGACTATCCGTCTTCCGGTCCTGAGCACGCCTTTTTACAGGAGATTGGCAGAGTCAAATACGACGTGGTGAATGACGAAGAGGCTGTTGACGCCTTTTTCCGTCTGGCGCGCACAGAAGGTATCATTCCTGCTATTGAAAGTTCTCACGCAGTTGCATTTGCTATTCGCCTGGCACAGCAAATGCAACATGGCTCTGTCCTTTTAAATCTTTCCGGCAGAGGCGACAAAGATATGGATTATGTCATTGAAAAATATGGCATTCGATAATTTTTCTTTGGCTTGCTTTTTATGTTTCTGTTTGATATAATATGTATGTACGCATCTGCTTTTTAAGGATGCATGTTTAAAAGGGGGAAATGAAATGGCTTTTTTGGATGATTTAGGAAAAAAGATTTCTCAAGCCGGACAGACAGCCGTACAAAAAACAAAAGATATTACCGACCTCGCACGACTGAGCGGCTTGGTTTCAGATGAAGAAAAAAAGATTAACGGCTACTACCTGCAGGTTGGCAAACTCTATGTTGCAAAACACTCTTCCGACTATGAAAGTGATTTTGCCGACATAATTGCCGCAATTAAAGAAAGCGAAAGCAAAATTTCAGATTACCGTCAGCAGATTCAGAATATTAAGGGCGTTGTTCGCTGTCCGTCCTGTGGCGGCGAAGTTGCTGCTTCTGCGGCATTTTGCAGTTCCTGTGGCGCTACTGTAAAAGCAGCTGCTCCTGCCGACACTGTTAACTGCCCCTCTTGCGGTGCAGCTGTTAAAAAGGGCACAAAATTCTGTACGGCATGCGGCAAACCGATGGAAGCCGCTGTACCTGCAGCAGAAGTACCCCAACCCGTTGAAAGAAAATGTCCTTCCTGCAATGCTTCCGTCAATGAGGACTCTGTGTTTTGCACAGAATGCGGAACAAAACTTTCATAAACGAATTTTATAGGGGATAGTTGTGTAGAACTATCCCTTTTGATTACTTTTAGAATAAAGGAGAGAGTAATATGGCAAAATTTTGTGGAAATTGCGGCAGTCAGGCCTCTGATGATGCAAACGTTTGCGGTGTTTGCGGAACAGTCTTTGAAACGCTGGAAAGCACTATCGCCGAAGTAAGCGATGCCTCACCTGAAGTCATTCAAAAAAGGAAGTTCATTGCCCTCGGTGCAATCGGCGTAGCAGCGTTAGTAATTATCATTGCCGTTGTCATCAGTATCGTATCTGCTACCGGCGGCTACAAGGGTGCGGTTCGTAAAATTATGAACGCTTATATGGACGGCGATGTTGACGCGCTGGTGCGCATGTCAAGCTGCATCTATGATGATAACGAGTATCACGAAGACACCCTTGACTCACAAGTTGACTACACGTTAATATATTTTGAAGACGAACTTGGCAGCAAGTATAAGTGGAGTTATGAAATCAAAAAGGACTCTGTTTTATCCAAGTGTAAATTTGAAAAAAGAATAGAAAATTTGGAAGAATATTATGATGTTGATAAGCGCGACATTTCAAAGATTGCAGAAGTTGATGTTAAGGTAACTGCAAAAGCCGGCAAAGATAAGGAAACGAGAAAATTTGAGCTGGTTCTCTCCAAAGAAAAAGGCGGCTGGAAGTTGTTATCCATAAACTAATCCTTTCCTTTTTCTGACTTGCCCCTTGCTTTCATGTAAGTTTTATGATACAATGAAGGCAGAAAGGGTGAAAGATATGGAAACTCGTGTTGCCGTGATTAGCATTGTGGTGGAAAATCCGGACTCTGTTGGAGTTTTAAATGATTTGTTGCATGGCTGCAGTGATTACATCATTGGCAGAATGGGTATT
The DNA here is from genome assembly GCA_045595795.1 of Clostridia bacterium. Classification (GTDB taxonomy): domain Bacteria; phylum Bacillota; class Clostridia; order UBA1381; family UBA9506; genus UMGS755. The sequence goes on from JAZOBC010000059.1 coordinate 3,944, forward strand.
CCATACAAGGAAAAAAACATCAACATTATCAGCGTGGCGATTGATGCCCCGCAAGATGTGATTAACACCCTGACAGGCTCTTTGGGCAAATTGAGCGGCGTTACCGCAAAAGCTGCCTATTCAAAAGCTTGCTGAAAAAATAAATAAAATCCCTCTGACGCTGAAACATCTGTTAAAGTGAAAGCCGGGATTGCGGACTTCTGATCTTTCATGCCGCATTCTCCGTTGTTTTGGCGGAGGATGCGGTTTTTTGTAGAAAGAAGGTTTGAAACATGGCAAAATACGATCCTAAATCCAAGAAAGCGGAGGAATTTATCAATCATGAGGAAATTTTAGAAACACTCCGCTATGCCGAGGAAAACAAAAATAATGTAGAACTGATTGATGCTCTTTTAGAAAAGGCTCGTCCTAAAAAAACGGAAACCGGCATGGTATCCGGCGGTCTCAGCCATAGGGAAGCCTCGGTTTTGCTGGCTTGCGAAATTCCTGAAAAGATCGAAGAGATGTACAAAATCGCCGAAGAAATTAAAATGGCGTTTTACGGCAACCGCATCGTGATGTTTGCGCCACTTTATCTGTCAAATTACTGCGTGAATGGTTGCGTATATTGTCCTTATCACCACCAGAATAAAACCATTCCCCGCAAAAAGCTGACGCAAGAGGAGGTTCGTGCAGAAGTCATTGCCCTGCAGGATATGGGTCACAAGCGCCTTGCCATTGAAGCCGGCGAGGACCCTGTGAATAACCCCATTGAATATATTTTAGATTGTATCAAAACCATCTACAGTGTTCACCACAAAAATGGCGACATCAGGCGCGTGAATGTGAACATTGCCGCCACCACTGTGGAAAATTATCGAAAGCTCAAGGAAGCCGGCATCGGTACCTACATTCTGTTTCAGGAAACCTACCACAAGGAAAGCTATGAGGCGCTGCATCCCACAGGACCCAAACATAACTACACCTATCACACCGAGGCAATGGACCGTGCCATGGAGGGCGGTATCGATGACGTAG
>JAZOBC010000060.1:0-20303 GCA_045595795.1 Clostridia bacterium
CGATTCTCCCCCTTTACCCCCTTAAAACGACACAGGGGCGTTGCCCCTGGACCCCATTTACATAGAAGAACTATTTTTACATAACCCATTTATGGGTAGTCAGTAGCAGTTGCATGGCTGGCAGGCCAATACAAAAGCACATTTGTGTGCAGCCAGTAGTATTAGGGCTATGCCCGAAAATGAACCCCCCCCCGTTATACGGGGGGATATTTATTGTATGAAGCTTTTGAGAGGATGACAACGATGAATTTTGAAGCACTGACTCAATTTTTAAATTCTCTTCCTGAGCGAGTGGGAGTGCCCGGTACAGATTGCGTGGTATACCATAAACGTAAGGAAGTTTATCGCCATCAGTCCGGCTATGGCGATGTTGAAACAAGAATGCCTGTTTCGCCGGATGCACTTTACAACCTGTACTCTGCCAGTAAGTTAACGACTTGTGTGGCAGCACTCCAATTATTTGAAAAAGGGGAATTTCTTTTAACGGACCCTCTTTATGATTACATTCCCGAATATAAAACCATGTACATAAAGGAAAAAGGCTTGGTGCGCAAGGCAGAAAAGGATATTTTAATTCGCGATTTGTTTACCATGTGTGCCGGATTTAACTATGATACGCGCTCGCAGGCCATTCTGTCGACCAAAAAAGAGACTGGTCAGGTTTGCCCTACATTAGATGTTGTGCGCGCTTTGGCAAAAGAAGCTTTGGACTTTGAACCAGGTAGTCGCTGGCAATATAGCTTGTGTCATGATGTTTTGGGGGGCTTGGTTGAAGTGGTCAGCGGCAAGCACTTTGGTGCGTATTGCCGCCAACATATCTTTGAGCCACTTGGCATGGTGGACACCACATTTTTGCCTACTGCAGAGCATGAGCGGCGGTTAGCTCCTATGTATATGTTTAATGAAGCCACACAGAAAGCTGACCGGATTTCCTCTAATAATGTATTTCGTTTTGGTAGTGCCTATGAAAGTGGCGGTGCCGGCGTAGTATCTTCCGTATCGGATTATGGAAAGTTGGCCGATTGCCTTTGCGGTGGCGGAAAAACGGCCGAAGGAGAGAAAATCCTCAGCAGGCACACGATTGACCTGATGCGGAAAAATCATCTAAATTATGATGGTATTTTGGAATACGGCTGGACGCACATGCCGGGCTATGGCTATGGCTTGGGTGTTCGCACCATGGTCGATCCCGTTGCAGGTGGCTCAAACGGTCCTGTGGGAGAATTTGGCTGGGGCGGTGCAGCCGGTGCTTATGTGCAGATTGACCCCGAAAATGAGTTGGCGGTTTTCTATGCACAGCATATGCTGACAAGCAAAGAAGAATATATTCACAGACGGCTGAGAAATATTATTTATAGTTGTCTGTAAGTGTAAAAAGGACTGTAGCAACGTGCTACAGTCCTTTTTACGCGGAGGGTAATATGGCGTTTGGATTCTTATTCCCGTAGACGCGGTACACGAGTAGGACGTCCGTTATGGTCAAGTGCCACAAATACAAGCGTTGCTTCGTTGGTCATCATCACTGAACCGCTTTGTAAATTTTCTGCCCAAACACTGACCTTGATTTTCATGGAGGTGTTGCCGACTGAAAGAAGTGTTGCCACTAATTTTACCATTTCACCCAGACGAACAGGATGTTTAAAATCGAGACTATCCATTGAGACGGTTGCAACAATGCGGTTTGCATGTTTTGAAGCGGTTAGGGCTGCAGCAATGTCAATCCAGTGCATGAGTTGTCCGCCTTTTAAATTGCCCAAGAGATTCACATCGTTGGGCAGCACTAACTGAACCATTTCCACAACGGAATCGCTGGGAGATTTGCTTTGCTCCATATTGAATTTACTCCTTTTTTAAAATATTTTATGTTAGTTTTAACTGATTTTGTTATATTCATAATTAAAAATTTTTGCTTACACCTTTCAACAGAAAAATTGTGGTAAACGAGGCATGATTTGGCTGACATGAAAAGAATTTAAAAAACCATACTAAAAATATCGAAATGTATGGAAGTGAAATAAATGAAACAAATCCTTTACTGCCTTATGCTGGTTATACTTTTGAGTGGTTGCAGTATGATACAAACAAGAGAGGAGAGGCCTATGAAAGAGCCGACTCCTACGACATCTGCCACCCAACAGCCGGAACCAACGGAAGTACCAATGCCGGAAGAAACACCAATTACCACGCCGGAACCCATTCTTTTAGGCAGCGCACAAACAGAACTGTTAGACCAAACGGAGAGCCGCATGCATAACATCAGTCTTGCCATCGATAGTTTGAATGGATTTGAGCTTAAGCCATCGGAATCCTTTTCCTTTAACAACGTTGTGGGAGAGCGCACGTCCGAGCGTGGTTATGAAAAGGCAACGGTCATTATTCAATTGGAAAAAAAGCAGGATTATGGTGGTGGCGTGTGTCAGGTCAGTACAACACTGTATCAGGCAGCCAAAGAGGCTTGCCTTTCTGTTACAGAACGTCACAGTCATCAAAAGGATGTGGGCTATGCAGTTCAAGGAGAGGATGCAGCTGTTGATTACGGCAATAAGGATTTAAAATTTGTAAACAACACAGATTCAGTACTTCGATTTCATTTATATGTATTCCAGGGAGTAGTAGGAGCTGAGATTTATGCTTTGCCATAACAAAACTACAATCGAATGGTTGTAAATTAACTCGGAATGCAGAAAGATACTTTACTAAACAGGAATTTTATAGTAAAATGTATATGTTACTTTTACGAGTAAAGAAATTATTTACAAGAAAAGGGGATTTTCAACATGAAAAAAGTATTAGCATTGGCACTTTCTATGATGTTGCTGGTAGTGGCATTTTCCGGCTGCAGCACAGACAAAGCACCCGCAGGCGACGACAAACAAGCCGCAACTTCCGGTGAAGTTCTCACTTGTGGTGTTACCATTTTTGAAAAGATGAACGAAAAGAATCCTGATGGAACTTGGACAGGTTTTGAAACCGAGTTTGCACAGGAAGTAGGTAAAATCCTTGGCATGGAAGTCAAGTTCCAGGAAATTGACTGGGCTCAGAAATATAACGAGCTGAATTCCGGTGCCATTGATTGTGTTTGGAACGGTTTTACCGCTAACTCTTCTGATGATGGCATTAAGCGTTCAGATTTAGTTGATTTCTCATATGGTTACATGCTGAATCAGCAGTGTATCGTTGTTAAGGCTGACCAGGTTGATACATATAAGTCCGAAGCAGACCTTGCAGGCAAAACCGCTTGTGTTGAAGGCGGTAGTGCCGGTGCAGCTTACGCTGAAAGCGTAACTGATGCTGACAAGATTTCTTCCGCAACCGCACAAATCAATGCCTTCACTGAAGTAAAATCCGGTGCTGTTGATTTTATCGTTGTAGACATTCTGCTGGCTCAGAACCTTTGCGGTCAGGGCGACTATGCTGATCTTGCCATTGTTGAAGCGATTGAGCTTGAATCTGAAATTTACGCCATCGGCTTCAAGAAGGGCAGCGACCTGACTGAAAAGGTTAATGCTGCAATTTTAGAGCTTGAAGCAAACGGAAAGCTGATGGAACTGGCAACCAAATATGGTTTTGAAAACGTTCTGAAAGTATCAAAAACCATTGAATAATTTTTGAGATAAAGGAAACATATCATGGGATTTTGGAATGTAACTCTCAGCCTGATTGGCGGACTTAAGTATACTTGCCTGATATTTGCGCTAACACTTGTGTTAGCGCTTCCTTTAGGTTTGGTGATTGCTTTTGGCTCAATGTCAAAATTTAAACCGCTTGCTTATGTTGTGAAAACCTTTGTTTGGATTATCCGCGGGGTTCCGCTTATGTTGCAGGTTATCATCTTCTTTTATGTGCCCGGTTTTGTGATTGGAAAGCCAATTTTGTCGCGTTTTTCATCTGTTATAGCAGCATTTGTCATTAACTATGCCTGCTATTTTTCGGAGATATACAGAGGTGGCATTGAAAGTATATCCAAGGGTCAGTATGAGGCAGGACAAGTTCTGGGCATGACAAAGAAGCAAATTTTCTTTAAAATTGTTTTGATGCAAGTTGTAAAGCGAATTTTGGCTCCTATGTCAAATGAGGTTATAACCTTAGTAAAGGATACAGCATTGGCAAGAGTTATTATGATTGTTGAGGTTATTCAGGCAGCCCAAAACTTTGCAGCCTATGGCCTTATGTGGCCTTTATTCTACACAGCGGTGTTCTATCTTGCTTTTGTAGGAATTCTGACGCTGATTTTTGGATTCTTCGAAAAGAAGCTGTCTTATTATAGGATATAAGAGGTGATAGAATGCCTATTTTGGAAGTGAAAGACTTAAAAAAGAGTTTTGGCAAAACAGAAGTTTTAAAAGGAATCAGTTTTTCGATTGAGGAAGGCGATGTGCTTTCTATTATCGGTTCTTCCGGCAGTGGTAAAACCACTCTTCTGCGTTGTTTGAATTTTCTTGAATTTGCTGAAAGCGGAACGATTTCAGTCAATGACAAGGTGATTTATGACGGTAGTCACAAGGAAGCTATGAATGATAAATACATACAGCAGATGCGCCTGCATTTTGGCTTGGTGTTTCAGTCTTTTAATTTGTTTCCGCAGTATAACGTACTCAAAAATGTCACCCTGGCACCGTCGCTTTTAAAGCTTGACACGCCGGAAAATATTGAGGCAAAGGCCATGGAGCTCCTTGGCAAAGTAGGTCTTTTAGAAAAGATTGAAAGCTATCCATGTGAGCTTTCGGGAGGTCAACAGCAGCGCGTGGCAATTGCGCGTGCACTGGCCTTAAATCCGCATATCTTGTGTTTTGATGAACCAACTTCAGCGCTTGACCCGGAACTGACCGGCGAAGTACTCAGAGTTATTCGCGGTTTGGCAGAGGACAACATGACATTGCTCATTGTAACACATGAGATGTCTTTTGCAAAAGACGTGGCCAGTAAGGTTGTGTTCATGGACCGCGGTGTGATTGCTGCAGCAGGTACACCGGATGAAATCTTTAACAACACAGACAATGAGCGCATTGCTTCGTTTTTAAGAAGCTATAACGAATATTAAAATTAAGAGGCTGTAGCAATATCAAATAGTTTTGCTACAGTCTTTTTGTGTCTTAGGAATATTACCAGCTTGTTTTGATGAAATGCTGTCAAATTTTATGAAAAAAAGATTGACATTGCAGAATATTAATGGTATAATATTTGATAGCCGCGTGTGTAGGGTCTCAAACGGTAAAATGCCTACCCTGATTTACAGCGAGCAAGGATGGAGGAGGTGCAGATTGATGTACGCAATTATTAAGACAGGCGGAAAGCAGTATAAAGTCAGCGAAGGTGATGTAATCTTTGTTGAAAAGCTGGGTGCCGCTGTTGACGAAACCGTTACCTTCAGCGAAGTAATCGCAGTTGGCGAAGGCAGCAGCTTAAAGGTTGGTGCGCCGCTGGTTGAAGGTGCAAGTGTAACCGCTAAGGTTGCAAAGGAAGGAAAAGCCAAAAAGGTGATTGTATTTAAGTACAAGCCTAAAAAGGGTTATTCCAAAAAGCAGGGTCACAGACAGCCTTACACCAAGGTTGTTATTGAGAAGATCAATGCATAATGATTAACATTAGTTTATTCAGAAATCAAACGGGGCAGCTTACTGGGTTTTCCGTTAGTGGTCATGCAGGCTACGCTGAGGCCGGTGCCGATATTGTTTGTGCTTCTGTTACCACGGCAGCCTTTACGGCGGTGAATGGATTAACAGATATCATAGGTATTGAGACAGAGGTTACTATGCAAGAAGGATATTTATCTTGCAAGATGCCCGAGGCTTTAGCCAGAGAAAAAAGGCAGATGGCGGATGTATTGCTTGAAAGCATGGTTTTGTCTTTTCAAAATTTTGCAGAGCAGTATGGTGCATATGTCAGCCTGGAGACGAAGCGGATTTAAACGAAAAGTTTGTTCCATCCAGAATGTGCGAAAAGAGTTCGTACCTAAAAAAGGAGGTTTCATCATGATCAGATTTGATATTCAGTTTTTTGCTCATAAAAAGGGTGTTGGTAGCACAAAGAACGGCCGTGACAGCGAAGCGAAACGTTTAGGCGTGAAAAAAGGCGACGGACAGGCTGTTTTAGCCGGCAACATCTTGGTGCGTCAGAGAGGAACCAAAATTCATCCCGGCATCAATGTGGGTAAAGGCGGAGATGATACGCTGTTTGCTCTGATTGACGGTAACGTTAAGTTCGAGAGAAAAGGTAAAAACAAGAAGCAGGTCAGCGTATATTCTGCATAATGTAAACATTGAAAAGCCCATTACGGTCTATCGTATTGGGCTTTTTTTGTTAACAAGGAGATAGAAAAATGGCGATTTTTTCCATTTCTGATTTGCATTTAGGGATTTCCTCTAATAAACCTATGGATATTTTTGGTCCCAAATGGGAGAATTATCTGGAGTTTTTGCGAGAAAATTGGCAGAGCACCGTGGCTCCTGAGGATTTGGTGCTGATTCCTGGGGATATTTCCTGGGCAATGTATGTGAGCGAAGCTGAAGAAGACTTTCGTTTTTTAAATGAGCTAAACGGTATAAAGTTGATTTCTAAAGGAAATCATGATTATTGGTGGGAAACACTGCATAAGCTGAACAACTATGTAGAGGCGCATCATTTTTCTTCCATTCGTTTTATTCATAATACTATGTATCAATATGAAAACATTGCCATCTGTGCCGCAAAGGGATATCCTGACAACGGTAAAACGGAAGAAGATCAAAAACTATATAGACGCGAAGTGAGCCGCTTACAACTTTCCTTAGAGGCGGCAAAAAAGTCCGATGCCAAGGCCGTTTATGTGATGCTTCATTATCCGCCCACCCTGCAGTCTGATTTTGCCAGACTGATGGAGGAATATGGCGTGTCGCGATGCTTATATGGCCATCTCCATGGTGCCAGCCACAAAATGGCACTGGAGGGGCGATACGGCGGCGTGGAATATACCTTAGTGTCGGCGGATTATTTGCAGTTTAAGCCGCTTCTTTTGTTTCGATAAATGAATCCTGAGAAAGGTGGTGAGAACCGTGTCAGAACAAGAACATGTAAAACGCTGCCAGGAAGGCGATATGGAAGCCTTTGAACGTTTGGTTGAAGCTTATGAAAAGAAAATATTGAATTATTGCTACCGTATGCTATCCAATCTATCTGATGCGGAGGATGCCACACAGGAGGTTTTTGTTAAGTTATATCGATTCATTGGAAGCTACTCGGGACAGTCTTCTTTTTCCACTTGGTTATATAAGATTGCATCGAATGTATGTCTTGATTTTTTAAGAAAAAATAAGAGGCGTTTGTCCGATACCATCAGCATTAATCAGCAAAGCAGTGAGGGTGAAGAATTTGCGCTGGAAATTTTAGATGATGGTCCATCGCCTCATCAAAGTGCGCAAAGACATGAGGCGCACCAGGCGTTAGAAAAGGCATTGCTTGAGCTGGGTGAAGACCAGAGACGTGTTGTGGTACTCAGAGATGTCATGGGACTTTCCTATGAAGAAATTGCCACCGTGACCGGTATGGCAGTCGGAACAGTCAAATCGCGTATTAATCGTGCCCGACAAAATTTAAAAAAACTTTTAGAAGAAGATCGGGAACTTTTTTTAAATGATTAACGTCTAATTAGTGAATATACGGAGGAAAGGAGGGGTAACTGTGAATTGCAAAGAAGTGCAAGAAATGCTTTCAGTCTACATAGATGGAGAATTAACAGAGGCTGAGGCAGCTTCTGTAAAAGTGCATCTTTCAGAGTGTGAGTCTTGTAACAAAGACTATGAATTCTTGAAAAATATTACCGAGACAGCTCAAAGTTTGCCGGCGCTTATGGTGAGCGACGCACTACATGCATCTATTATGAGCCGTGTTCAGACGGAGGGAAGCAAACCGAAGATTAAGAGAATTCCTGCCGGTATGTGGCGTAAGGTGTCGACTGTGGCTATGGCTGCAGCTGTGATTGCGCTGTCTGTCGTCAGCTTAAACAGTTTACCCGAGCATCCTATGTCGACTCCTGAAGATATGACAGAAAAAGGTGCAGTGGTGCAGGTGGCTTCACCATCACCGGCTGTGTTGCCGGAGGTTAATCAGCAAGAGGTAAGTGACAGTCAAGCGACTGACATTTCCCAACAACCGGCAGTTAAAACCATTCAACCTAAGATAATCAATCAGCCGGCAGAAACACCGCAAGTAGTAGCAGAGTCAGCTGATGCAGGTCAAATTCCTGCAACGGCAGCATTTACGCCGGATGATGAGCAGGCATCGGTATACTCTCGTGCAATTCCTGATGGTGTATTGACAGATGTTGGTACAGACTCATCTGTGCCGCTGGAAATGGTGTATTATTTTTCGGCAGAATCTTATCAAGATGCGATAGCCTTGTTGGAACCGTATCCTGTGGAAGAGGACACTTATGTAGTGCCTATGGAGAATCGGGAGACAGTGTGCGGTCAATTAGAGTCTTTATCCGGCTATTTGCGACATGATGAATTTGAAGTGACGGAAGAGAATCTTCGAATCCGAATTTGTCAGGAATAAAAAAAGCTGTAACAAAACGAGGTTGTTTTGTTACAGCTTTTTTGCTATGTTAGCATTATAATAATTGTTTTTTCTTTGTGTGGTCTGCGCATTTTTCTACAGCCGATCTTAGAGAATTTCGTGGCCACCGTCTTCAACAGTTGAGAGATAGAAGGAAGCAGGATATCCAATGGTTTTCTCGTAAGCCTTACCAACTTCTTCAATAATCTGCTGTGTTGCTTCAACTTTTGCCAGCGTAACAGTACAGCCACCGAAGCCTGCGCCGGTCATGCGGGAACCAATCACGCCCGGAATTTTTCTGGTTTCGGCCACGAGGGTATCTAACTCAATACCGGTTACCTCATAATCATCTCGGAGGCTGTCATGAGAAGCATTCATCAGCTTACCGAAGGTTATCATATCGCCCTTTGAGAGCGCCTCAACACTTTGCAAAACACGCTGGTTTTCAGTGATGACATGCTTGACGCGGCGGCGAACAGTAGAGTCGGTAATCACATCTTTATGTGCTTCAAAATCTGCCAGAGAAATATCAGACAGTGTTTTGGCATGCGGGAAAATCTGCTGTAATTCGCTGAGACCTTGTTCACATTCGGAGCGGCGTTCATTATATTTTGAGTCTGCCAAACCGCGTTTTTTATTGGTGTTTGCCATGATTAGCGTATACCCATCCATGGTGAGGGGCGCATGCTCATAATGCAGGTCGCTGCAACGCAACAGAACAGCGTGATCTTTTTTACCCATGGCAGAGGTAAACTGATCCATAATACCGCACTTAACACCGATATAATTATGCTCAGAGCGCTGACCGATTTTTGCAGCATAGACCATATCCACCGGCTCGTAATTCCCAATAGATTCGTTTGCAAGCGTTAAAAAGGCAAGTGCGGTGGACACTTGAATGGCAGCAGAGGAAGAAAGACCGCCACCGTGGGGAAGTGTATCGTCATAGAGCATATCACAGCCCACAATGCTGTGACCGTCTTTTTTCAGTTCAGCAATGACGCCTGCTTGATAATTGCCCCAAAATAGATCTTTATAGTTGTCCAATTGATTCACATCAATGGTAATGAGATCGTCTAAATCCGTTGCCTTCATACGAATGAGGCCATCCTCACGCTTACGCAAGGCAATGGTTGTGCCCATAGATAGGGCGGCAGGGAACACATAACCACCATTATAATCCGTATGCTCACCGATGAGATTTACACGTCCCGGTGCATGAAATAAACGGATTTCTCCGCCGTCTCCATATAATTGAATAAACTCGTTGCGTAATTCTTCGTGTGTCATAATTTATTGCTCCTTAGCCATATACTTTGCAAATGCAGCCCGCAGTTCCTCTGCTTTTTCTTCCGGTGCCGTGGGGTTGCAATGTGCCCAGGCGCCCGTTTCAGAGGATGCATTGAATTTTACTTTTTCAGCAGAACGCATCGGCGGGAAAAATTCAATGTGAAAATGGAACGTGTCTGTGGTATCTTCGCCGTTGACGGGTGCTTGATGCAGACACATCATGTAGGGGAAGGTATAATCAAACAGATTATCTAAGGTGCCGACGGTTTGTTTCAAGATGGCAGCCAAATTGTCCTTTTCTGATTCTGTCATGTCCTCCAATGTGCCTAAATGACGCTTGGCGGCGATATATACACCATAGGGATATTCACAATAAAAAGGCAAGAACGTGATGAAATCATTGTTTTCAATAATGATTCGCTTGTCTTCCTTCTTTTCTTCTGCCAGCATATCACAAATCAGGCAATGGCCGGTTTCGTCATAGTGCTCACGGCAAGAAGCAAGCTCTAATTCCAACTTTTTGGGAACAAAGGAATAGCCGTAAATCTGACCATGGGGGTGGGGCATGGTAACGCCAACCACTTCGCCTCTGTTTTCAAAAATGAACACATATTTAATTTTTTCATCTTGACGAATTTCATGAAAACGGTCCGTCCACAAATCAACAATCTTGCGAATGTGCGGAACAGATAAGTCAGAAAGTGTTGCAGTGTGGTCAGGAGAATAGAGAATGACCTCACACTTTCCGTAGGCTTCTTTGGTTTTAAATAAATCTGTTGCAACATCGTCAGGCATAGGGGGTGTCTGAGACAGAGCAGGGAAATCGTTATCGTGCTTATGTACCACATAATTTTCCGGAACCTTGCCGGAGCCGGGACAAAACGGACACCAGTCCTTAGGCATCTGAGGGCGGTTTTGTCTGTGTGATGCAATCATGACCCAGTCCTTGGTTAAGGGATTATAACGTAATTCTGCCATGGTTTATTCCTCCAATTATCATTCATGTTCATGTACAGTAAAATAATTTTCCAGTGAAAGACTATATTCTTCATTGGTTTTTTGAAAGCGCAGCAAGCCATAGAGCTTGTCCAAATCGGGATTGCTGCCATACACGGTTTGGATGCCGCGCAGATCTGCCATGTTAAGCAAAGCTTTGGCAAGACCATGATACAGGGGCATATCGCCACCTGATATATGGAGAAAGTTCATATATACCTTGGTGTTTTTCAGCTCAATACTGCCAATGCCGCACAGGGTATCACCGTCATAAAATCCCATAAATTGTTCGGCGGTAATGGTGTGGTTAAGCTGCTCTTTTTCAAAGTAAGCTTGTATTTCATCCATAGAGTCAATTTTTTTAATGGTTAACATCTTAGCGTCCTCCCAAACGGGTGAGTTCTTCTTTTGTCAAATGCCGCCATGTACCGGATTCTAAGTCTCCTAACCGTAAGGAGCCTTCTGCCACACGGCGCAAGCGAAGCACCTGATGCCCAACAGTCTCACACATCTTTCTCACCTGTCGGTTTCTGCCTTCAGAAATGGTAATCAGTAGCACAGTTCGTTCCGGATCGCTACGCTTTACAATCACCTGAGCCGGCATGGTTTTTCTGCCATCAATCACAACGCCGGTTCGCAGAGCACGCAGAGCATTGTCATCAGGAGAGCCCTGAACCAACGTCAGGTAGCTTTTTGTAATTTCGTGGCTGGGGTGCGTGAGTCGATAGGTCAAATCGCCATCATTTGTCAAAAGCAAAAGTCCTTCGCTGTCATAATCCAACCGGCCAACAGGGTGCAAGCGTCCGAGACTGGCAGGAATTAAGTCCAGTACAGTTTTGCGGTTAAAATTATCTTTTGCAGTGGTCACATAGCCCCGGGGCTTATTCAGCATGATATAGACCTTTTCTTCTTGCGGCGTAATCAATTTTCCGTTTACCGTCACGTGGTCTTTAGCTGGGTCAACCTTGCTGCCAAGCGTTGTAACGGTTGTTCCGTTTACTGTGACGACACCGGCCGTGATCAGTTCCTCCGCAGCACGACGAGAGGCAACACCGCAAATTGCAATATATTTTTGCAGACGCAATAGTTCCGCCATGGCTTCTCCTTTGTTATGGCATAAAAGTGCCAAATTTTCTTCAATTATATTATACTATCTAAATTTTGAAAAAGCAATAAATTCTCAAAGAATTTTCTGAAATTCTCGTAAAAAGAGGGCTTGGGCGGCTCGATATAGGCAATATCTACGCCGGCGAGTAACTCCATTTCACAAACGAGAGTTTCATCATAGAAAACGGAGAGGTGACCGAGGGGGGTTCCTTTTGCGATAGGAGCAGAGATTTCAGCCGGCAATTTATAATCTAATTTCAGCTTACTCAGTCCTTCTGTTTCGTTGAAACTAATGAAAAAATCTTCAGAAGCTAACAGCTCCAATGTTTTTGCAGAGCCACAATGAACCGGTATACTTTTCAGCACCATATCTTTTAATATCAAAGGACGACTACTTGATACGTTAAAAGCATAATCAAGCATCAGCGTGTGGTCGTTCCAGTCGTTTGGCGCATTTAAGGTGACGCAAATAGCGGTCATGTGTTCGCGTGTGGCGGCTGAAACCAAGCATCTGCCCGTCTTTTTTGTAAAGCCGGTTTTTACGCCGATGCACCCGTTATATAATGAGAGTAGTTTGTTATGATTAGAAAAACTTCGTGCCTTTGCATTTTCAGTAGCAGAAAAGCTTTTCTTTTTTGTGGATACGATTTCGGCAAATTTAGGGTGTTTCAGAGCAGCGCGGGTGATGAGGGCAAGGTCATAGGCTGTGGTATAATGTCCTTCGGCATCCAGACCGTTCGGGTTTTGAAAAACTGTGTTTTTAGCTCCTAAGCTGTGCGCACGCTCTGTCATCATCTCAGAAAATTTCTCCACACTGCCACCAACGTGTTCGGCAATGGCGATGGCGGCATCGTTACCGGATTCTAACATCAACCCGTAGAGGAGTGTTTCCATGGGTATTGTTTCACCGGCTGTTAAATAGATGCTGGAGCCTTCTGTTCCGGCAGCATTTTGACTGACTGTAACCATGTCGTCGGGATTTGTGTGTTCAATGGCTAATAGTGCTGTCATAATTTTTGTTGTACTTGCCATGGAGTGAGTTTCATAGGCATTTTTCTCATAGAGCACTCTGCCGGTTAAAGCATCCATCACACAGGCATATTGGGCGGAAACAGAAAGAGCTTGCACAGGGGTGACAGAAATGAGGCATGAAAGAGACAGAAGCAAGCAGACTATTTTTTTCAACTTCATTAACTCCCTTCGTTCGATAGAGTTGTCATTCTTTTTTATGTATATGAAAAAATTTAAAACAAAATGAAAAAAAGTGTTTAGAAGTCACGGAAGGTGGGTATATAAATATTACAGGATAGGTTCCTGTTACAATACATAAACAAGGAGTGGATCTTCATGAAAATCACGATGACAGGCAAACAAATTGAATTAACCCCTGCTTTAAAAGACAGAATTAACGACCGTTTCGCCAAACTCGACAGGTATTTCCACAGAGAAACGGAAGCCACGGTGACACTTTCAGTGCAACGTGAAAAGCAGGTTGTAGAAGCAACGGTCTACTCAGGCAATCTCTTGATGCGTGTTGAAGAAGCAACGGATGATATGTATGTTAGCATTGATAATGCAGTTGATATTTTAGAGCGTCAGCTCAGAAAACATAAAACACGAATTGAAAAGAAATTAAAGAAAGATACCTTTGAAGCGGCAGCATTAGAGCAAATTCCGTTCGGTGAAAACGTGGAAGAAGAAAAAGAATTTAAAATCGTTCGTACGAAACGTTTTGAAACAAAACCAATGAGTGCAGAAGAAGCTATTTTGCAAATGAATTTGTTGGGACATCAATTCTATATTTTCACCAATGCTGAAACCGGCGAATCAAATGTGGTATATCAAAGAAAAAATGGCGATTACGGTTTAATTGAAGTCATTTAATGGTGTTAATAAAAAGAGGTGGTAGATTTTTCTACCGCCTCTTTTTTGTTGGGAACAGAACTTGCTATTTTCACGCCTGACTGTTGGGCAACATGTGGTAAAACATTAAATCACTATAAACGAACTATCCTAGGCGTTTCCAGCACTGTGCTTTCCACATGCGTCTTGGAGAGCATATGCCCTCAAGTGGTCAAGGGTGAGAGCAAAAACTAAGTATAAATGTAAAAAAATGACGCCTCTCAGAAACTTGACATAGCTGCTTTTTTCTGCTATGCTAAAACTACTATTATGTTCGTTTTTTTATATGAAAAGTGATTATCATAGAGTGAGGCAAAAAATGAAAAAAAGAAAAATGCTTAAAATAACGACCTATGTCCTTTCGGCATTAGTTGTTGTGATTTTGCTGATTAGTGCATACTTACTGGTTTATAGCAATCTTTCTCGTTATAATCATCAACTGAAGGTGGTACAGAATGACCTTTTGGTAAATTTTCAAACAAAGGTTGACGAAACGCTAAGTTCAGGCATCGAGTACATATCGTCCTGGATGATGGAGGATGAAATTATTCAATTTGCTACAGAGGAAAAAGTTAGTAGTTATAATCTGTTTCAGTTGAGTAATCGGTATCAAAAACATTACTATCCCTTTCAGGACAAGGATTGTTTATATGGAATTTTTCTTCCCGGAAAGGATTACTTTATTACAAACAAGGGTATCTTACATACAAAACATCTGGAAATGGATTATGATTTTCCTCCGGGGAGTTTTGCCTTTTTTGATTCTTTGAAAGAGAAAAAATTTGTTAATAATTGCTATTTGGCCACAGATGTATCTACTACGGGTAAGCGAATTAATTTATTTATTAAGCGGAACCTACAGATGAATACAAAAAAAGAAGTTTATGGCTTTGTTTCGCTGAATTTGGAGCAAGTTGCAAGTAAATTAACCCAGCTGGAAGACCAAGTTTTTCTGGCGTATCAGGAGGATAAAATACTTTTTAATTCTCAGCCTGAATTAAAAAATCTTTCTATCCAGACGGTTCATTCTGAAGCTCTTCATGATTTATATTATGGTGTGGGAACAGTCAAACAAGGTTTTGGTTTTCTGTGGGTTTTATATGTATTTTTATTCCTTGTTTTTATTATTATGGGCTTATACGGTAGCTTTTATCTGGCTCGGTTTCTCCACCGCCCTTTAGAAAATATTTTAATGCAGATTTCCAGCGATGATGAAGCAGATATTTATGATGAGGAAGCTTATATCAGCAGTCGATTTGTAGAAATAAAGAATGTCAATCATCAACTGGCAGAACGAGTGAATGCTCAAGAGGAAGACTTAAAGCAGAATTTTGTCCGGGATCTTTTGTTTGGTATGGTAACGGACGAAGTCATGCAAAGTAACAGTGAAAAATATGGTCTTGATCATCTATACGGCCAAGTGGTTCTGGCAATCCTGGAAGAAAACGGAAATGAAGTTCAGGGAACCATGAATGCGAAGCAAATTGTTGCTCTTCTGGAAGCGAAAGTTGAGAATAGCATTGTTATGTTTTTGAATTCTGGACAGGCGGCAGTCATTTCCGCTGAATTTCCTTATGAGGCGTTTAAGAGAGCGATTACCCAAGCTGTTTTGCAGATTGATGAGTGGTACGGCGTTAGTTATACGGGCGCAATCAGCGACGGAAATCTGTCATCTCCCCGGGAACTGAGCCGATTGTTTAATGATGCCATGCGTTATTTAGAATGTGGCGATTTTAGCTATGATAAACTGATTATAACAAAAGAGGATTTGCGTGAGCGGGAAGAATATGGCTACTATTATCCGCTAGAGTTTGAAAAGAATATTATCAGCTGTGTTACGAATAACGATTTCGAGAAAGCAATTCAGATGGTTCGGATGATTATTGAGAAGAATCTGGTGGAAATGAAGCTTTCTAAAGCTGCGTTGACGGAGTTGAAATTTGCTCTTGTTGGAACGGTGAAACGGATTCTCCAAGCTTTAAAGAAAACAGAGGCAGAGCTTTTTGGTGAAGGGAGCATTCTTTATTTGGAATTGTCTGCCTGCCGGACGCCGGAAGAAATTTCGGAAAAGATTATCGAAATGTTTTCAGCACTCCGAGATTTTACAGAAGATACGTATGACCATGCGAACCGCACCTTGATCAGCCAGCTTGAAGACTACGTTCAGAACAACTATGACCGGGAGGAATTGTCGCTTTTGCTGATGGCAGAGCACTTCAATTTAACAGTAAGTTACATCAGCCGAATTTTCAAAAAATATTGCCAAGAGAACTTTAAGGACTATTTGGCGAATTACCGAATTCAAAAAGCAACAGAAATATTAGATGAATCACCATACATTAAGATTTCAGAGTTAGCTAAACGAGTTGGCTACAGTAACGTCAGCAGCTTCATTCGAAACTTTAAAAAAGTTAAATTTGTTTCTCCGGGAGAATATAAAAAACAACCATAATACTCAATAATGATGATCCCCTTTGGGTAGACAACAGATGTTCTGCTCGAAGGGGATTTTTTGTAAAAATTTTTTTAAAGTGCAGGGTGTAAGGGTGTTTTAGCTAAAAGGTCAAAAATTCGAAATGAATCGCAAAAATTGCAAATTGATAATTGCATGAAAGTCATGATATAGTATACATTGAGGTGAACATATCATGGAAAAAATCGAAAAAAACTCAATGCGCACGAAGATGAAACCAGGGTTACTCCAGAAACGTTCAAGTGTCCGGCAGAGCAATTTGACGCTGTATCTTTTGCTGGTACCATTTGTTGCATATATGGTCATTTTTCTTTATCGACCGATGTGGGGGTTGCAGATTGCATTTAAGGATTACTCCTTGTTCGGTGGCATGGCAGACAGCGCATGGATTGGTTTAGATAATTTTAAAACCTTTCTTGGCGGACCTTACTTTTTGCGCCTTCTCCGAAACACGGTTCTAATTGGATTTTATGGTTTACTGTTTGGATTTCCGATTCCGATTATCTTGGCAATTCTGTTAAATGAAGTCCGGAACCTGAATTACAAAAAAACGCTTCAAACTATGTTCTATTTGCCCTATTTTGTTTCCACGGTCGTTGTTGCCGGTATTGTGACAAACATTCTTGCACCTTCTGGCATTGTTAATATTATTTTGCAGAAGTTTGGCTTTGAAAAGATTTACTTTTTAACCATACCGGAATGCTTCCGGACGATTTACACGACCATGGGTATCTGGCAAAGTGCCGGCTATAGTGCAGTTATCTATCTGGCAGCTCTTTCCGGCATTGACACGCAGCTCTATGAAGCCTGCCAGATTGATGGTGGCAACAAATTGCGGCAGATGTGGCATATCACTTTGCCGGGAATCGCACCGACGGTTGTCATCATGCTGATTATGAACTGCGGTAGCTTAATTAACGTAGGCTCTGAGGCAATTATTCTTTTGTATCAGCCAACGACCTATGAAACGGCGGACGTTATTTCAACGTATGTTTACCGTATCGGTCTGAGTGATGGAGACTATGGCCTGGCAACAGCAGTCGGTTTGTTCAATTCAGTGATTGCGCTGTTATTTGTTGTTTTGGCAAATACAATCAGTAAGCGAGTTTCAGAATATTCATTGTGGTAAGGAGGTAAGTCAAAATGAGAATTACACGCGGCGAAAAAACATTTTATATTGTCAACAACATCGTACTGTTACTACTAGGCCTTGTTTGCCTTTATCCGCTGGTCTATGTGGCATCCTCCTCTATTAGTTCTGTTCAGGCGATTGCGTCAGGAAAAGTTCTTCTCTGGCCTGTTGAGCCGACACTGGACGCTTATAAAGCTGTTTTAAAGGAATCGGATATCTGGATGGGTTATGCCAACGCGATTTATTATACGGTTGTTGGAACATTTGTCAGCATGGTGCTGACCATTTGCGGTGCGTATCCTCTGTCGAAAAAAAATCTAAAAGGGAAAGGCATTGTTACTTTTATGATGGTGTTTACCATGTGGTTCAGTGCGGGAACGGTTCCCATCTATCTGAATTTTGTAGAGTTGGGATTATTAAACACGAGAATTGGTGTTTTGATGGTTGGAGCTTGCGCCGGAACATATGTCGTCATCATGCGGTCCTTTTTCCAATCTGTTCCTGAATCCCTGGAGGAAGCGGCAAGAATTGATGGTGCCGGTCATATCAGGGTGTTGATCCAAATTTATCTTCCTCTTTCAAAGGCTGCTATTGCTACGGTTGGTTTGATGTATGCCATCGGCCGCTGGAATACTTACTTCTGGCCCATGCTGCTCTTATCCCGTGCAACAAAGCTTCAGCCGTTGCAGGTTGTCTTAAAGAGAATTCTTTTAGAAGTAACAACCTCTTTAACAGCAGGCGAGAGTGGTGAAACGATTACCAACTATTCAGCTAAAATGATGTCTTATGCAATCATCATGGTTTCGGTCATTCCGATGCTGTTGGTTTATCCCTTTATTCA
Organism: Clostridia bacterium; assembly: GCA_045595795.1. Lineage (GTDB taxonomy): Bacteria > Bacillota > Clostridia > UBA1381 > UBA9506 > UMGS755. The sequence goes on from JAZOBC010000060.1 coordinate 18,274, forward strand.
GAAGTATTTTGCCAAGGGTATTATGCTCGGCTCTGTCAAAGGTTAATTGCAAAGCGAAGCTTTGTAACAATATAAAAATGTTTTATGGAGGGAAAAGTATGATAGTAAAAAGAGTTTTAGCAGTTGTCTTGTGCTTGCTTATGACCATCAGTGCTTGTGCATGTAGCAACTCAAAAAATGTGCAGACAGATAACAGTGAAAGAAGTCTGTCCCACAAAATTACTGATGAGCCAATCGAGCTCACGTTCTTCGCAAAAGAGATTGAAGAAGCAAGGAATGAGAGTATTTTTAACGAAGCCTTTGACATGACCAATGTTTTGGTGAAACCGGTTTTATCCGAGAACGTAACAGACATGGATCAGGCTCTGGCTTTAGCTGTTGCAGCAAAGGACGTTCCTGACATTATTTACGACTGGAAGCAGGAAAACTTCAATAAGTATGGTGCGCAGGGTGCGCTGATTCCCTTAAACGACTTGATTGACAAATATGCTCCCAACTACAAGAAGTTCTTAGACGAACATCCTGAAGCTAAATACTTTGCAACAGCGGGTGACGGAAATATGTATTTTATTCCTTTTACCCAGGATGGCGAAGCATCCACAGGTTGGTTCATTCGTCAGGACTGGCTGGATAAGCTGGGTCTTAAAGCTCCTGATACAGTTGATGAGATGTATGATGTTATGGTGGCGTTCCGTGATAAAGACCCCAACGGTAACGGTCAGAAGGATGAAGTGCCGTATTTTGGCGCGAAGGGTGATATTAAATCCCTGCTTGGTCTGTTTAATGCTTATGATAGTTTCCACTATGAAAACGGAAAGGTTACCTATGGCCCGTTGGAAAACGGATTTTTACCCGCAATCAAAGAAATTGGTAAATGGTATAAAGAAGGTTTAATCGATACAGAATTTTATACTCGTTCCGATGGTCAGGATTATCTGACTTCCAATAATACCGGCGGTATTACCCATAACTGGTTCGGCAGCACAGCTAAGACTAATGACAAAGTAAAAGATTACATCCCCGGTTTCTCTTTTGTTCCCTTTGCTCCGCCGGCTGGTCCTGATGGTATTCGCCGCGAAACAAACAGACGCGTTCACTTTAATGGTGAAGGCTGGGCAATTTCTTCTATGAATAAACATCCGGAAGAGACTATGAAATACTTTGACTTCTGGTTCACCGAAGAAGGCCGCCGTCTGGTTAATTTCGGTATTGAGGGTATCCATCACAATATGGTAGATGGAAAGCCGGTATTAACAGATTCCGTTCTGCAGGGAGATGTTTCTGTCGGTGTTCGGATGAGCAGAACCCGTGGCACAGCTAACTTTGGCTTCTGGCAAGATTTTGAATGTGAAGCACAGTGGACTAATGCAATTGCTCTTGATGGTGTTGCGATGTATAACACAGGCGGATATCTGCCGAGTCCTGAAACTCGACCCACATTGAGTTACTTTGATGATGAGAAGCGGCATAGTACCTTAAAAACTCAGCTTGAAACCTATCGTGATGAAATGATTCAGCATTGGTTCTTTGGCACAAGGGATCCAGATGCTACGTATAACGAATTCAAAGAAACCCTAAAATCTTTGGGTGTAGAGGAATATACTCAGATTGAACAGAAGGCCTACGATAAGTATCTTTCGGTCGTAGTACAATAAGGAAGCACTAACTTAGTTTCTTCTTATTACGAATAGATAGTAAATCTTAGGAAACAAACGAAGGGAGAAACAACATGTCAAAAAGAGCACAAAAACTGATTTCGCTTCTTTTGGCTTTGAGTCTTCTAATGGGTCTGTCCATCTCAGCTTCTGCTGAGATGGACAACCGTGTCCTTGCCCGTGTTGAGGGTATGGGTCTGATGGAAGGCTATGAAGACGGTAGTTTTGGCGAAAATGAAGAATTGACACGTGCCCAAATGTGCATGATTGCAGTCAGAATTCTGCAAATGGAAAATGTTGACCTTGGCGAAAATTCCTTTAGCGATGTTGCAGACGACCACTGGGCAAAGGGTGCAATTGCTACCTTAAGCAGCG
>JAZOBC010000061.1:0-2588 GCA_045595795.1 Clostridia bacterium
TAACGATGCTCGTATTTATGACCGTTGCTGCTCTTACCATGACACAGCTGCTTGCTGGAGACCTGACCGTTTTGCTCGTCAGCGTTTTGAAGGTGAACTGTTCTGCGGTTCTAACTTCCGCATGAGCGAATTAGTTGGTGCTGTTATGTTGGCACAGCTGGGCCGTCTGGATTACCTGCTGGAAGGCATGCGTAAGAACCAGAAGCGCATCATTGACCAGATTAAGGACACCAAAGGTATCAAGGTTCGTCCTCGCCATGACGAAGCAGGCGATTGCGCTATCTGCTTAATGTTCTATCTTGACTCTGCTGAAAAAGTTGGTCCTTTCGTTGAAGCTCTGCAGGCTGAGGGTGTTGCTGCTGCCGGCGTATTCAATGCAGGTATCCCCGACTGGCACATCTACACTCACTGGACACACGTTATTGAGAAGAAGGCTTCTTCTGATGTATGCTGTCCTTGGGAGTGCCCCTATCATGAAAAGAAGAACCCGAATCCTGTTGAATATGATGCGAACATGAATCCCAAGACTCTGGAATACTTGGGCCGTGTTGTTCATCTGGATATTCCGCCTCAGATGACCGATGAGGATTGCGATATGATTGCAAAGGCTATCAACAAGGTAGCTGCTGTTTTAGCGTAAATTTTATGCCGCGCCGGGTGGCCAAATCGCCCGGCGCACTTTTTAAATTGCATGGAAAGGAAAATGAAAAAATGAAATTTTCACTTTGTATTGAACCCATTTTTGAAGATCTTTGTTTTTATGACAGAATCCGCAAAGCGAAAGAAGTTGGCTGCGATGCCATCGAATTTTGGGATCCTTGGGCTTCCGGCGATGTTGACCCGAAGAAAATCGGTGAAACAGCAGCAAGTGTAGGTATTCCTGTTGCTGCATGCTGTTTGAATCAGGCTTGGACCTATCGTATGAACTTCCCCTGGGAGGTTGTTAAGGCAAACGTTGAAAAGTCTTTAGAGATTGCAAAGGCAATCGGCGTAAAAACCATGATTGGTCTTTCCGGCGAGCTGGAATGCAAGACTGACAGCCAGAAAGTTCTTTTGTTAGAGAACTTAAAGCGTACTGCGGAAATCGTTGAAAAAGAGGGCGTAACCATCGTTTTGGAAGCGCTGAACTCTCTGTATGACCACAAGGGTTATTACTTAGACAGCTCCTATGTTGGTTTTGAAATCGTGAAAGCGGTTAACTCTCCCAACATTAAGCTCTTGTATGATTGCTATCACATGCAGCTGATGGAAGGTAACCTGGTCAATCAGATTACTGAAAACATTGGTTATATCGGTCATTTCCATTCTGCCGGCGTTCCCGGACGTCACGAGCTGCACAAGGGTGAAACCAACTATCCCTTCGTAATTAGCGCTGCTGAAAAAGCAGGCTATGACCGTTATTTCGGTTTTGAATATTGGCCCACCTATGACAATGAACAGTCTATGAAAGACATTCTGAAGTATGTCAGAGGCTAAGCTATAAAAAGGAGACAAACCATGAAGAAATTAAAGACGGCCATTATCGGCCTTGGTTATATTGGCGAAAGCCACATTGAAGCGGTACACCGTTTGGGCATGTGTGAGCTCTATGGTGTGTTTGATGCCAACAGCGAGCTGGCAGAAAACAAAGCTGCTTACTATGGCATTCCCAAATGCTATAAAAGCATTGATGAGCTTTTAGCAGATCCTGAGGTAGATGTGGTTCACAACTGCACGCCGAATCGCTTACATCATGAAATTAATTGCAAAATCTTAGAAGCAGGCAAGCACCTGTTTTCTGAAAAACCCCTGTGTGCTACGTGGGAAGAAGCCCAGGAACTGATCCGTGTTAAAAAAGCACATCCCGAGTTGGCTGCAGGTGTTAACTTTAACTATCGTTTAAATCCCTTAGTTTTAGAAATGCGTAGCCGCATTAAGAATGGTGAAATCGGTGATGTACGCATTATGACCGGTTCTTATTTGCAGGACTGGCTTCTGTATGATACAGATTATAGCTGGCGTTTAGAGCCCGCTCTGTCCGGCAATTCCTGTGCCATTGCAGACATCGGTTCACACTGGATGGATGCCGTACAGTTTGTAACAGGTCACAAAATTACCAAGGTGATGGCAGATGTTGAAACGGTGATTCCTGTTCGCAAAAAGCCTACCAAGGCAAATCTGACCTTTACCAGTGCTGTTCCCACCGAGTTTGAAGAAGTTAAGGTAGAAAATGAAGATTACGGTGCTGTTATGTTCAAGACAGATAAAGGCGCCAGAGGCGTATTCTGTGCATCTGAGCTCTGTGCCGGTCACGGCTGCTTCTTGAATTTTGAGATTAACGGCTCTAAAGCTTCTTTTTACTGGAATCAGGAAGAAAACGACAAGCTGTGGATGGGCTTCCGCGATGAAGACAACCGCACCATCATTCGTAACCCCAACGGTCTGACACCCGAAGCAAAGGCATATACCGCCCTTGCTAAAGGTCATCCCGAAGGCTGGAACGATGCTTTCAAAGGTAATTTCTGGAGCTTCTATCAGTATATTGCCGATGGCATGACCGGTGAAGCACCCTTTGCAACGTTAGAAGAAGCCGCTCGTTTGGTTCGCCT
>JAZOBC010000062.1:0-8949 GCA_045595795.1 Clostridia bacterium
TATAGTTCTCTGCTCCCTCGGCATATAACTCGCTCCAGTCCCTGTTGGTTAAAGAGATCGACTCAATATAGAGTTCGGGTACGTCATTATTCAGCTTGCCCTGTTCACTCAGCACGGCACTACCCCATGTACAAATTCGCATGGAGGTAATCTGATCCCAACCAAGCGGCAGTGCGCCGGTGTGGAAGCCCTTTGTGCCTCTATCGAAGACAAACTCCTTTTCGCCCACCCAGTTACCGTCAATGTAGGTATACCAATAATCGTTTGTATAGTTATTGGGATTTTCTGACTGGAACCAAATCATCAGGGGCGTATAGAACTTTTTATCGTTCTTAGCACGAATCACAATGGTGTTATAGGGCGTAAAATCTTTAACCGGCGGGTCTAACATAACCGTCGAAGAACCCACGTTGATATCGCTGAAAAGCACTGTCTCCTCAGCAGGTTTCTCCTCGGCCTCACCCTCCTGATCGCCAATCACATCTTCGGGAATTTCTTCCCAGGAAACGGTGATTTTATCAAAATAAAGGCGTGCACCTTCTTTGGCCTTATATTCCTCATAGTTTGTCAAAATCTCAAAGCCGGTTACATGGGAAAGACCCAGCGGACTGCCGCTCATATCAAATTCTGAGCTGCTACCGTTATAAACTACGCTGAAGAGATTCCATCCCAAACTTCCAAAATCATCTGTCAGATAATAATAGTCCCGTTCAGGTGTTTCCGGATTTTCCGATTCAATCACAAAAGTAATCGGCGTTTGAATGCCAACAGGTGAATAAACCCAAACCTGTAAGGTGTTATAGGCTGACCAATCTGACATTGTCTCAAACGAGAACTTTTTCTTCATGTTCTCTCCGGAAAGTTCAGCACTGTAATCGCCGCTTTTTGTATAAACAGAAGAAGCGGATAAGCCCGCATCAGCAATCACAGAGCGCTTGGTTAAATCAACCACAGTTTTATCGCTGGCAAAAACAGGAATACATAAGGATATACATAAAGCGACAATTAATATGAGTGATATACCTTTTTTCAAACTATTAAACATGGTTCTCCCACCTTTCCTTACTCGTTACCGTCTGTAAACCAGCACGTTATAGACCTGACCGGAGTAACTGATTAAAACAATTCTGTCTCCTACCACAAGCTCATTTGCATTGACGCCGTGAGCAATGCTGACCTTGCGACCGCTATAGTCAAAAACACTACCTGTGTTGTGCACGCCCCATTCAATTCTCTGACGTCTTTGTGCAACACTGGTCACGCTGTCTGTCTTATCAATCACATATTCAACAACATTGCCGCTCTTTTTGGTAATAATACCGGCTGTCATGGAGTCACCGGAGGGGTCCCACTTGGTCTCGATAGGCATAATCTGCATACCGAACCGTGCTGATGTGTCTCCGTTATCGTTATAGGTGTCATTGATGCCCTTTTGTGAATCCCATAGCAACTCAACGGCTGAAACATTGCCTGCTTCATTTTTCGCCCAGCGAATGACATCACCAACCTCCAAAATGACTTTAGTATCTCTAATGTTGTCACCATGCAGATTCTGACCTAAAATAACATCCGGTCCGGTTGTTAAAAACGTTTGCTCGCCGCCAATAGTCATTACACTAATTCGATTGGTAATACCCAGCTTTTCGTCATATACCCGGCTGATTTCCGTTACTGCACCGGGACGGACAGCACCAAAATCGTTTTGAGCCACGGTGCTCTCTAAGATATAACGAACACTTAAGTCCGATAAATCCTTTGAATAATAAGTCTTGCCCGCCACAGGAATATATTCATTTAATCCATAACTGGGAGCCTTAACAACATATGCTTCCGGATCAACGCTGCCGCTAACCGGCGGTGCATAGAAAACCTTCGCATCGTTACCGAGGATGACCCAACGGTTAAACCCATTGATACCTGTTTTATAAACCATGCTTATATTGCTCTTCAGCAGATCCGGCCATTCATTAACGATATAGGATAAATAGTAAAGCGGATATTTCGGTGCCGTATCAACCTGAGCATAGGATGAAATTTCATAAGGTAAAATCACCTTATTAATCTCACCATCTTTATTTAAACCAATTAATGACATGCCGGGAATAAATTCGTCAGCCGCATTTGTCAAATATGTGTCATACGCCTCAATGGCGGTCATAGTCTGCTCACCATTAACAGGTGTTTGTACCATAACCTTATCTGCCAACTGATATTCTGTCAGCTTCTTTGTGCTTTCAGGCAACACTCTGAGGTAAACCTCTTTTGCCAGTGTTCCCTGGGTCATTCCCTGAACCAGATATGCCATCGTGCCGCCGGAGGAAGTGACATACGCAATTTCACCTAAAGCATCAAAATATAAATCATATTGATTGCCGGGTGTTAATGTATCAACAAAACGAACACTCTGAGACAGTCGATATTCGCTGGAGCCGATCACGCAAACACCGGTAGCCGGTGTAACAGATTGAAGAACACCGCTCTTTTTGTTATTTGAAACAATGAGATGAGCTGTGTTTTCTACCGTATTTTTATACACACTCACGATATTATATCGCTGAATCTCAGTCGGCTCCATGGGGTTGTTGGCAAGATCCACAATCGTGTAGGATTTAAAGGAAGATAAGTCAATATTCTTCGTTGCATCTTCCTTGTCATAAATCGTTTCTGAGTAGTTAGAATAAAAATCTGCAACCACGTTCACGAAGTCATGAATCAAAACCACGTCACAGGTGCCATCACCATCATGGTCAATAAAGGTAACAAAACCGGCAGACGGAATCATACGTTCTGGCGCATAATCTGCCTTAAAGTTATAGGCAATGTAGGCCTGACGGCTAACCGGAAGTCTGGTAGATTTTCCATCTAAAATAACGTTATAGCTCACAGTTTGCGAATTGTAGCTTTGAATGTCCTGTGCACCAACGGTGATGATGCTGTTCTCATCTGCCTCAACGCATTTAACCGCTTCATAGCCTTCTTCAATGGTTTCTACATAATATGTAACCCTTTGACCCGCCATACCGATATAATTGGTGCATTGTGCGGGATAGACTTTTCCGTCAATACCAACGTAGCCGGCTTTTGCAGGAGAGCCAAAAATGGTGGTTACGCTGTCAGAGGTGATAACACCTTCGCGTTCATCCAAACCAAAACAGCTGTTTAGCACAGTTGTTCCCTTTTGAATTTCCATGTTGATTGTTCCGCCGTCTGTAAAGGAAACCATTTCCACAACATCAGTCAGCAGAACATTTTTTAGGAATTTGAGTGTATTGCCACGATCTAATTTGTCACCCTCATAGAAAGTAACGTTTTTAAACAGTTTGATGTTACCTGCAACACTCATGGGGTTGCTGTTTTGACCACCCAGATTGCGGCGACCGGTCATTGCAACACCCACCTGTGCAGCAAATTCAGCGGTGAGCGGTTCATCCGGCATGAACAAAAGACCCGAAATACCGTCAACCAGTGAACCTTTCTCTGCCAAGGCAACATAGGGCGCATAGGGGCTTTCATTTAAATCGGTAAACGATGTTGTCAGACCCAAAGTGCCTGCATATTTCTCAAGATTTAAAGACATGATTGCAAGACGAATAAACTCGCCTCTGGTCACAACCCACTGGTCGGAAGTGATAAATGCATCATCTTCTGCAATGACGCCTGTTGAAACGAAAAATGAAACTTCTTTTTGATATTCGGAAACATCAAACGAAAGACCCTCATAATCCGCTGCCATAACCGGCACAATCATTATGAACAAGCTTAGCAATAATGCTATGATTTTCTTTGCCAAATTAAGCACCTCTTTCTATCAGTTAACTACATGCTTTTTTCTATCGTGTCAATGTACGAACTAAAATGACTGCCGCCTGTGCACGGGTTAAGTGTCCTGCAGGCTTAAAGCTGCCGTCATCATATCCTGTAATAATGCCTGCACCACTCAGAGCCGATACTGCTTCTTTGGCATAAGCTGAAACGGAATCAAAATCGGTCACTGTGGTTTCAGTTTCGGAAAATTCCGTATTGAGCATTTTGGCAACACGATACAAAATCAATGCTGCATCTTCACGCTTAATGAGGTCGTTGGGTCTAAACTTGCCATCTGCGCCCGATACAATGCCATTGGCTGCTGAAGCGCTGATGTAGGAATAGTACCAATCATTTGTGTTTACATCGTCAAAGGTTTGTCCTGTGCCCTTTAAGTTGGCTGCCAAACAAATCATTTTCACAAGCTCAGCTCTTGAAACTGCTTGATCCGGTGCAAAGCTACCGTCGCCATAGCCATTTAAAATACCTTTTGAAACCAGCTTCTGCACTGCATCAAATGCCCAGTGCGAAGAAGGCAGATCGCTGAAGGTTTTTGTCTGCTCGCTTGCAGTAGGCTCCTCACTCGTTGCTGCCATACCGGCACCAATGCTGGACAAGCCGGAGGAAGAGTTTCCTCTGTTGCCACGATCGCTATCAACGCCGTTGTTATTTCCACCCGGAGAATCACTCGGCTGGTAAGAGGAAATAGCCTCGGTTACCTCCGTCAGATTATTAAAATCTCCTCCGACAAAACTGAGTGCCATAGCATCTGAGATAGTCTCATCGCTGACCGCCTCTAAATAGGCTTTTACTTCCGTATAGTTTGCTGCGCTTTTGATGCCGTTAATAACTGCTTTTTCGGTCATGGCAGCCAAATATGCATCCAGTTCTCCCGGCGCAGGCAGCTGAGAAATCGTAGCTGCTCTGTTCGCATTTTTAGCAAGCAGTGTAACCGCCGTGTCGTTTAAGCCTTGCTCCTTCAGTGCCAACTCTGTTTTTGCAAGATATGTATTATCTTCCAAAAAGGCTGATAAGTAAATGGAGGACTCCAGCATATCCATGTTAAAGTCTTCGCCTTGCATAAAGCCTGCAACAGCATCTTTATTCTGAACCGCCTGATAAACTGGATAAAGCTCTGTCAGCGTTGCATCATCCAGTGCGGAGAAATTGCCAATGATTTTCTTAAAGGTTGCCACGTCTGACTGCTTCAATGCATCGCCGCCAAATAAAGAGGCAAAATCAATCCCAATATTTAATGAATCCGTCGAACCATCTTTTAAAATATAAACCGCACGATAGAAGCCGGCAGCTGTCAGATTGTGTTCCACGCAAGCATCACTGTTTACCACACAGGCAAGTGCCAAGTAATCAAAAATGCTGCCACCCTGGGTTGTAATGGCACTTTGTAAATCGCTGATATTATATGTATTCTCAAAAGAACCGACAGGACTGGGTTTGAATACAAACAGCGATGCCGGTTGAACCGGTGTATCAGAAAGGGTAATGACCCCATTTTCTTCCTTAAAACAATCTTCGCCCGTCGCCTCAGTCACGTTTTGACCAATGGTGCCTAAAACAACACTGGGGCTCATCGGTGCAAAAGACTCATTGAGTACAAACACCTCAGCACCCGTATAGTCGCCCACCGTAGGAATCACGCAGGGAACCTGACCGGCACCTGCCACTACCTTGATGGCTCTGATGTCTGAAATCACACCATTTTGGTAAATCACCGCCATGGGATAAAGGGTAGCCTGCGCTGCTGTGTTTTCAATAAGCAGAGAAACACCTGTGGCTGTTTTAGTAGCGGTGAAAAGATTTTTCACCTCTAACGGTGCACTGAAATGCTCAATACTTGTACCGTTTGCATCAGAACAGATAACACCCAGCGTAATGTATTGTCCAATATGTTCCGTTTCTAACGTAAAGTCTTTTTCAGAAGATACCTGACTGCCTAAAACATCTGCACTGTCAGATAGGTACCAAGCATAGCTTACACCTGTTTCCGTTTCACCGGAAAGAGAAAGGAAATCATAACCGGCAGAAAGCGTTTCGTCAGCCAGTGCTTTTCCTTCGGGCTTAACATTTAACACATAAGGTGCTGCAAGGTAGGCATTACCTAAATAAATGTCGTCAATTGCGAGTCCTGTTACTGAAAGACCCGTAACCTTTGTGCCGGCAAAGCTTCCTGTGCTGGAAATAACACCATCCACCGCCATAAAGTATGAATCCTCATCTGCGTCAACCACAGCCATAACCTCGTGCCAAAGACCATCATCCGTGAGGTTTGCTGCGGGACTTGTTGCATCAGTCGTAACAGAAACAGAACCGGTGCCCTTAACCTTGGCCAAAAGCACCGCTCTGCCCGATGCATTTACATTCCATGAACCATTGCCGAGATAATATAAATTACTGTTTTCCGATATAATATTGCCGCCTGCTGTTTCGTCCTCAAAATCCTCTTCCATCGCAGCTGAAAGAGTTGTGCCAAAGTTTTGAGATAGTGCAAAAGCGGAGTTTTCTAAAAACGATGCCGCAAGTGTTGTGCTGCCGGTTGCTGTTTGAGGTGCAATAGAAATTCTGCCATCCTCTACGCTAATGCCCTGGGTTGTGCTGGTCATGTCGGGCACGGCATCAAAAGGCGAAACAACCACATCAGCTGTTGCAACCGTCGTTTTATCCTGAGAAACTGTCAAATATTCCGGAACACCACCTGTCATAGAGGGTGTGGTCATCGGTTTGCCGGAATAAATCATAATGTCATCCACGGGAAAGCCGATACTCAGAGTCTTTAAATAAGCATCAGGATTTGTATGATCAGATCTCACTGCATAATTTGAGTAATACGGCGTACCATTTACCGAAACAGTATATTTGCCATAACGTGTACCGCCGGTTACAGACACGGTTTCCGAAAGATCTAAGTCAATCTGTACGTCAAACCAGGTATTGGCCGCCAGTCCACAACCGGGAATAGCACTGCTGGTGTAAACACCCTCAGCTGTATAGTAGTTGATCAAGCAGTTCCAGGTAGATCTTGCACCAAAGCTCACCAAAGCCTTGCTTTCTGAATCAGATAAAGTAATTGCAAAAGGTGCATCGCTCTGCACAGGGTTCTGTATTTTCATTTTGATTGTCAAGTGCTTTGCGCCCTGAGCCGCAGTGCCTAAGTCAATGTTAACAACCTGTGCACCCTTAGAACCACTTGCATAATGATTGCCCGAAATCAGAGAATCCTCTGCAATCACACCCACAGAGGTTGACTGTGCCAAAGATTCGCCTGCAGTTCCGTCTAATTTCTTAAGTTTTGCCGTTTGCACACTGGCACCAACGGTGCCGTCTTCAAAGTCTTCATAATAACGCACGTCTGCCACACTGATGGTGCTTTGTGCGCTGGCTCCCTCGCCGGTTGCTTCATAAGTGAAGCTACCGCTTTGGGCATTGGTGCCATCAATAATCAAGCTGTGTCCGGCTGACAAAATTCCGTCCGGTAAACCGGTTGCGGTAAAGTTTGCGCCCTCTACCGAGTTGCCTTCGGAATCGCTTAATTGGTAAGACAGCATTGTATTTATGCCGCTGGGCGGCACTAAGATTTTTGTTTCGTTGGGCGTTATGCTTCCGCCGGCTGACCCTGCAGACACAACGATACTGCCCATTAAAAGTGATGTTGCGAGTAATATAGCTGTCAGCTTTTTCATGTTCAATCACGTTACCTTTCTGCTCACACAGCTTGAAAGAATATGCGCTTGACGTGAGCCATCAAGCGCATATGTTGTTGTGTTAACGAATACTACGGGCGATGCCCGTAGTTCCAAAAAACTTTTAGTTTTGCACATGAAAGCCTTCTCCTTGAGGAGAAGGTGGGCGACGAAGTCGCTCGGATGAGGTGTAGGATTTCTTAAAAATCCGTTAGATTATAAGAAGCCATTTGCTGATTACACCTCATCAGTCACCTATCGGCGACAGCTTCCCCTCAAGGGGAAGCCTTAATAACCGTCTTGACGGTAGCAGTGCACTGTGTGCAGTTATAATAATTTTCAGTGCGCCTTGAAGCACCGTCAACATAATAGCCTTATAGGCTTAGTGCATGCCACCGGTTTTACCGGTGGTTATGACTTTGTTAAAAATGAATGATTATTGTGCAACGGTTACTGCAATAGCTTCACGAACCGGAGATAGTGCTACTGCATCCCACAAGAATGCCTTAATGGTTTCACCTGCTTTAACATTCTTGGTGAAGCTTGCTGTGGTCTCGCTGCCTGCCTTTGTGCCGGCAACTGCCTCAGACATAACCGTGTTGCTTTCATAATGTGCTGCAACAACATAAGCATTGATGGTGCTTGCGCTGTCGCCGTAGCAAACCGTGATGTTGTGCTCGCCTGCAGAAATGGTAGAGCCATTTGCATAAGCCACGCCGTCAATCAATACATAATCTTTAAAGGTATCCAGCGTGATGGTTTTGGAAACAAAGCCATCAGAGAAGGTTACATCAATTTTAGCCACGTCGGCTGCTGCACTTGCGGTCAGCTTGCTGCCATCTGCGCTAAAGCCTGCAGCGGTTGTGCTGACGGTTAAGTTGCTGACTGCGCTGCCGTCGTTATAGGCTGCTGTCATGGTATAGTCCTTAGAACCTGCACCGGGGATTTCAATCTTAACAGCTTCGGGAACGATGGAAATCTCGTTGCCTGCATACAGAACTGCATTGCGAAGCGGTACTGCGAACTCGAAGGTTGCAGGAGCATTGGTGTTGCAATCCGTAGTCTTTCTTGTGGTTTTCACAACCCATGCATCTCCCTCTTTAACAGAAAGAGAGTACTCTCCGGTTGTCATGTCAAAGCTTATTGCAAAATCAGTCCAGTCACCATAGGGAGCATTGCCAAAGTAATTCGCTGCGCCATAAGTACCCTCGCTGTTCCAATTGCTGAAGAACGCTTTTTGACCCGCACTTGCACGAAGATGTACCAATCGACCGCCGGCTGCATCATAGGCATTAATGAAAACAGCACCTTCTGATGTTCCATCCCAGTTATATTGTCCCTTTAAGGTTACTGTGCTGCAGTTTGCAGCAGCACCGCCAAGGTTAACCGTAACAGGAGCTGCTATTGTTGCCGTTGTGTAATCTTTACCTGCGCTGATAAAGTTCGG
>JAZOBC010000063.1:0-3418 GCA_045595795.1 Clostridia bacterium
CAGCTGCTCATTCCGGCATATGACTTCTGTGTGCCACAAAAGGAATGCGTTGCCTCAAGCGATGACAGCCCCTGCGATTTATTTGAACAGATTGAATTCCCCTTCGACGAATTTTTCCCGCCGGAAAAAGACGATTGCAAGGTTGACAGTCTTTCTGATCTGCGCCGTGGCTGCTGTAATTAAAAAAACATTAAAAAACCACCCCGCGGGGTGGTTTTTTCGTATATAAAATAATTCTCGTTCCATAAACTCATGCTTCGATTCAAATGGATGCTGATGGAATCGGCTGAGGCGTATCACAAGGTGTTAATTCACCAATGTGGGGAAAACCCGTCTGGTCGAAAAACACTCTCTGGCAATGGCATCTGCGTTTCATCGGCTCGTTTGTAGGATTTGAGCTGCAGAGACAATGATGACAAATCCAGAGTTCGCTCCCATCCGGAGAATAAAAGAATGTGGCATGACCCGGACCAAAGTTACCGTTGCTTTTAGTCACCACAGGGATCGGATATTTTTCCCACGCATCCGCGCTTGCCATATTGCCGCCTTTATATTCCAACAGTCCCATCGCATAATCATCACTCCAGCAACCGTTGGCGGAATAGATGATAAATAGTCTTCCGTTTGGACTCTTGACAAAATAGCCACCCTCAACGATTGCCTTTTCACCTACATAAGGTGGAACCAGTTCCCAAGAAAGTTCCGGTTTTGCCACAATCGCCATCTCTCCGATTGGTTCCGCCGGAGATGCAAGTTCCTGCACCGCAATCATCTGCACGCCGTCTACGACCGGTGAGGAGCACAAATAAAGTCGATCGTTTTCAGCATCATAATGCACCGACGGGTCAATGGCAAAAATATCGCGGTTGATATGACCGCAAAGTTTAAAACCATCAAAGGGAGAATCTGTTTTTGCCTCAAGCACCAAAATATGCTTCAACACCTCATCAGGACCGTTCTGACAGCTTGTGTAGATATACCACTTGCCTTTGATGTAATGAAGCTCTGGTGCCCATAAGTATCCATAAGTATCATCTTTAGCATTTGATTGATAAGCCACCCGGCTTTCGCTGTTTCTGAATATATCCTCAAAATGTTCCGCGCGGTGTATGATTAAAGTGTCATCGCCCCAAAGCGGATAACCCGTGGTTGATATGCCATAGTAGCAATGTTCCTTTTCACAATATACAATGCACGGATCCGGATGGCCGTCATCGCCCAGTGGATTAACAAACGTACATGTTCCCGCTGTATTTACATCGGGAATTATAAAATTTTTATCTAATCGAATCATGTATGGTAATTCCTTTCTTTCAAAACCAGTAGCTTCTGATTTAGGCTCGCGGTCGCTTCACTTAGTTAAAATCAAATTTTAAAGATTCCGAGCACATCAAGGACTGAGGAAATCAGAATCAGCACAATACAGATAGGAGCAATATATTTGATCATAACATTAAAAAGTGCTTTTCTCTTAAACTTTCCGGAAAGCTCAACTTCCTCTGATATGCTTTTGGGTTTGATTACGTAGCCGACAAAGATGCAAGTGAAAAGTGCCACCATCGGCATCAGCACACTGTTGCTAATGAAATCAAAAAAGTCAAGGAACTGCAGACCAATAATTTTAACCTCTGCCAAAACGCCATAACCAAGAGATGATAAAAGACCAACGGCTACGGAGAAAATGAATACCAAAAGGCAGGAAAGCTTTCTGCCGATTCTGAATTTGTCGCAAACGATAGATACGACTGTTTCCATTAAAGAGATTGATGAGGTCAGTGCCGCAAGCAGCACCAAAATGAAGAATAGCGAGCCAATAAGAGTGCCGCCTGTCATGGTCTCAAAGACCTTAGGCAAGGTCTCAAACATAAGACTCGGGCCTTTGCCTAGTGCTTCAGGCGTTCCGCCGGAGAACACAAACACAGCCGGAATAATCATAAGCCCTGCAACAAACGCAATACCCGTGTCAAAAAGTTCAATTTGTGTTACGGAAGATTCCAAATTCACATCTTTTTTCATATAAGAACCATAGGTGATCATAATGCCCATAGCAAGAGACATAGAATAGAACAACTGCCCCATGGCAGCAAGAACCGTTGTGGCTGAAAACTTGCTGAAATCAGGATAAAAGTAATACTTTACGCCCGCAAGTGCACCGGGCATGCAAATAGAATAGACTGCAACGACTACAGAAAGCACAATCAATACGGGCATCAAAAACTTGCTGACCTTTTCAATTCCCTTTTCGACGCCACAAAGAACAACCAAAGCTGTGATGCCAAGGAAAACAAAGAACCATAAAATCGGCTCACCCGTTCCGGATATAAAATTTCCAAAGTACGCATTCCCTGCTGTTTCAGTGGCTCCGCCGCTCAAAAATGCAACCAGATATTTCGTGACCCAGCCGCCTATAACCGAATAATAAGGCAATATGATGGCAGGCGCAAGCGCCGCCAGATAGCCAATAAAAGCATATTTCTTATTCAGAGACTTAAAGGCTTCAATGGCGCTCTTCCCCGTTTTTCTTCCTATGGCAATTTCAGCCACCATCAGTGCAAAACCAAAACTGACTGCAAGCAAAATATAAACCAGCAGGAAAATACCTCCACCATATTTTGCCGCAAGATAGGGAAACCGCCAGATATTGCCAAGTCCAACTGCTGAACCTGCCGCTGCAAGCACAAAGCCGATTTTCCCCGTAAAACTACTTCTTTGTTCGTTGTTCATTAAAATTTTCTTCCTTTCATCTTAGGATAAAATTTTTCGTTCTCAGGCATTACAATTAAAATTATGTACCATTTGAAATACTAAAATAACACATATATTCAAAAAAATCACCAAATGATTCACCTATTGAGGGTATTGTATCACAGATTGTAAGCTTTTTCAATAAATCCCTCATAATTGTCTTAAAAAAAATAAATCTTGAATAAGAATAGCGAATAAATAAGAATATAAAAAGAAACAAATGGTTTAGATAACTTTTTTTATAAAGCATTTGTCTTACGATAAATATGAAGCAGTGGCTTTGCCACTATAAAGTAAATCCGCTTTGCAAATTTATAAAGCAAAGCGTTCCTTAATGTTGCGAAAGCAACACTTCATTAGCGAAGCGTCTTCACTGTCGAAGACAACTAAATGTTCCTGAAAGGAACGCTTCATAATAAATATCCCCCCGTATAACGGGGGGTTTTTCATTTTCGGGCATAGCCCTAATACTACTGGCTGCACACAAGTGTGCTTTTGTATTAGCCTGCCAGCCATGCAACTGCTACTGACTACCCATAAATGGGTTATTTAAAAATAGTTCTTCCATGTAAAGGGGGTCCAGGGGCAACGCCCCTGTGTCGTTTTAAGGGGGTAAAGGGGGAGAATCGAAACTCCCCCTTTGTTTTGCTACTTCGCGTGCCCAGAATGGGTA
>JAZOBC010000064.1:0-7107 GCA_045595795.1 Clostridia bacterium
AAGGCACCCTCCAACACTCTTTTCCAAATTCGTAAAAGTTCAAGTAGCGTTTATGCAAATATCCGCGAAGCAAATTACGGGCAGAGCAAAGCAGATATGCTTTCGAAGTTTGAAATAGCACTCAAGGAATGTAGCGAAACAGAAGGGTGGTTGCAGTTGTTATATAACACAAAAAGCATTGATGAAACAACCTACAAAAACCACAGAAATCTTTGTGGTCGAATTAGACGGATGCTGATCGCCTCTTGCAAAACATTAAAGGAGAGTGCAAAATGAAACGAATACTTTGTTGCTTGATTTGTTTGTTAATGTTGTTTTCGTTCGTGGGATGTAATTCCGATACAACCCCTGTTCTTTCCGGCAGTTATTATGCTGTTGGTGATTATTAAGAAATGTTGACGCCGTATTTATGGCTGGATATTAACGAAAACAAATTTTCACTTGGTGCTGGATCCGTGGTATCATATGCTGAAAACGGATCTTATAAAATTTTGGATAGTAAGATTATCGCCACTTCACAAAGCACAACATTTGAATTTGAGATCAAGGATAAGAACACCCTTGTATTGGTTGACAATGGAGATAATGACTTCTTCAAAATTCCTATCAACACGCAATTTATATATAGCGAAGATTTGAAGTAGTTACACTACTTTTGGTCTTTCTTACCCCTTATTACACTACTTTTGGTCAGTCTTTCGCATCAAAGGGCTACAAAAAAGATATAGCCACAGAAAAACTCTGATTTCATCAGGGCTTTTTCTGTTTTTATGGGCAAAATTTTAGTTGTCGGTTTAAACAAACAAAAAAGATATTTTTCACAGAACAGACTTGAACTCTCACAACATCGCTATATTTAAGGAGCATAGAATAAACTATGCTCCTTTTTGCTTTCGAAAAGGATTGACTTTCTTTCTAATTTTGATATCATAGTAACAAGATATTATGATATCAAAATGGAGGTAGGAAGGTGAATAAATCAAAAACCCCGACAAAGCAAAAAATTCCGATTCCTTTGCGACTGCCGCCCGAGCTTTATGAGCAAATGATGGAACTGATACACGAAAGAAAAAAAGAAGAACGCGGATATAGCGTTAATCAGTATTTGACTGAAATACTCGCAAAGGATTTGAAGGAGAAAGCAAAATGAAAAGAATTGATATTATAAGCAAGATAGGCGATAAATACCATATTGGCAATACGGAAACCGGCGAATTTAGCTATGCGAAAGCATTAAAATCCGTCGGTAAGGATATTAAGGATTATCAAAAAGCGACTACTGGTACACACCACCAATTCCTTGATATAAGATTTGAAAACGAGCGTTTGGTCGTGCTTGTTGAATGTAAAAACAAATTTAGCAAATGGGATAAATCCAAAATTCAAGCACAGTTGCAAGACTATGTTAGATTTGAAAAGAATTATTCCGACAAGAAGATTGTTGCTATTTTAGCTGAAACCGAGGGCGACGATGTTTGGGTGTGGCACGGTCAATCTGTTATTATTGACGATGAGCACAAAGCAGAAGACGAAACTGTGCTCCGCACATTTGAAGAATACGAAAACCTTTGTTTTGGTAGAGTGAATGATAAAATCAAGGTTGTAGATTCTATCAAAACGCTTAACGAAAAACTACATTCTGACGGTATCAATGAGAAGCTCCGCAGTCAATTTGTTGGAACATGCTTACTTGCCCTTAAAAATGGATTAGTGTATAAGGACATTAAAGAAACCATCGATCCTAAAACGGGAAGAAAAATATCTCCCGAAAAGGTGGTACTTAAAAGCATAAAAGATATTTTGGAAGGTTTGCTTACCCGTGGTGGAGACATAAACAAGGCAAGCAAACTTGCGGTCTTGAACAATAAAGTTCTTAACGATCAAGATGTAACAAGCCTTACTTACAAGGAGCTTGAAGATATACTACAGTTCATTGACGATAATGTTGTTCCTTATATCAACGATAAGAGCACTGCAGGGCAAGATTTGCTTAATCTTTTCTTTACGACGTTTAACAAATATGTCGGCAAATCCGACAAAAACCAAGCATTTACCCCCGACCATATCTGCGACTTTATGAGCAAAGCGGTTGGCGTAAACAAAAATTCAAGAGTATTAGACCCATGCTGTGGCAGTGGAGCGTTCCTTGTTCGTGCTATGACGGATGCTATGGACGATTGCGACAGCGAAGAAGAACGTGAGGATGTAAAGAAAAATCAAATTTTCGGCATTGAATATGAAGATGGTGCGTTCGGTCTGTCATCGACGAATATGTTAATACATGGTGACGGCAATTCCAATGTTATTCAAAATTCTATGTTTAAATGCGGTAAATGGATAGAGGATAACAACATCAATATAGTGTTGATGAACCCACCCTATAATGCTACCAAAAAGTGCTGTGATCCAAACTATACCAAAAGTTGGAAATCTACAACCAAAGAAGATCCATCAAAAGGATTACATTTTGTTGAATGGGTAGCACGTCATGTTCCATCCACTTGCAAAATGGCGGTTTTGTTACCGATGCAGGCAGCCATTGGAAATAAAGGGGATACTAAAGAATTTAAAAGAAAAATGCTGGAAAAATATACATTGGAAGCAGTATTTTCTTTGCCCAACGACACATTTTATCCCGGTGCGTCTGCGGTTGCATGTTGTATGATATTTGATCTATCACAGAAACACGAAAAAGCAGACAAAGAAACATTTTTTGGTTACTACAAAAATGATACCTTTATTAAACGCAAGGGTCTGGGTAGAGTTGAAAAAACAGACGAAAACGGAAATAGTTATTGGGTACAAATAGAAAAACTTTGGCTTGATTTGTATAAAAACAAACGTGCCGTTCCAGGGCTGTCTGTTATGCACCGTGTTACTTGGCAAGATGAATGGCTCGCAGAAGCATATATGGAAAAAGATTATAAGCAATTATCAAAAAAAGACTTCGAAAGAACCATGAATCTTTACATATCCTATCTTATCGGTAAAGGTTCGATAAATATAGCTGATAAATCTTGGCTAAATGACTATATTAAGTGGTTATATATCGATAATTGTGTAGCTGATGAAAATAAAATAAATATTCCATTAGACGTTAGCGATTGGAAAGATTTTCGAATTGGTAATATGTTCAAAATATATCCAACTAAGGACTATAAGGGAATGTCAAACACCGATTTGGATGACGATGGTACAACGCCAGTTATAGCAAATAGTGCGTTAAATAATGGAATAAATGGTTTTTCAACATTACTCCCTACTGAACAAGGCCATATAATAACTTTTAGTGACACAACTGAAGGAAACACTTTTTTCTATCAGCCTGAACCCTTTGTAGGTTTTGCTCATGTTCAAGGTATGCACCCTATAAAACACATTTGGACAGAAAAAGAATTTCTTTTTATGGTTGCAATTTTAACATTTGCCAATGCTGATTTGTTTAACTATGGAAGGAAAATGCGTAGAGATACTATTTCTAATAGCACAGTAAAGCTCCCTGCTAAAAAGGAAGGCAAATCATTTGTTATCGATTCGGGCAAAACATATTCTGAAGACGGTTATATTCCTGATTGGGAATGGATGGATAACTATATGAAATCTTTACCATATAGCGACAGAATTTAATCCGTTAAATTCAAATCCCGTAAGCACTCCGCCAAAAACATCTTTTTTGTAGCCCATAGACATGCAAAAAAAGGGCGCCCGGAGGGCGCTCTTTTTTCATCGTGGGGGGATTCGAAGCTTATGTATGCTTGCATTTGCAAAAATAAGGAGTATAATATCCCGTGAATTGTTTCACATAAAAAGGCAGGTATATAAAATGAAACTCCTTGTGATAAACCCGGGCTCAACCTCCACAAAAATCAGCGTTTTTGATGAATACACCGAAGTTTTTGAGGAAAGTGTTTTTCACGATGCTCCCGTTTTGCTGCAGTTTCCTCATGTCAACGGACAGGTGCCATTCAGAAAGCAGGTCATTATAGATATATTGAAAAAGCACGGCTTCACTCCCTCGGACATAGAGGTATATGTGGGACGGGGCGGCGGAGCCTACCCCCAGCGCACCGGAGTAACCTATATAGACGAAACCCTTTACAAGGATACCTTAGAGGGTGTTGGCGGAAGCGAGCATGCGGCAAAGCTGGGCGTTTTGCTTGCCTATGAAATGTGCAGGGAATACGGCGGAGAGATGTACACTCTCAACCCCACAAATATTGACGAGTACAACGATTATGCCCGACTCACCGGTATAAAGGGAGTTTACCGCAACGCTCAGGCGCATCCTCTCAACCAGAAGGCCATTGCTGAGAAACACGCGGAGAGTATGGGCGGAAGATATGAGGACTACAACTTCGTTGTTGCCCATATAGACGGGGGAATTACCATTAATGCCCATGACCACGGCCGTATGACCGACGGAAATGTGGGCGCGGGAGGCGATGGCGCATTCACCCCTACCAGAATCGGCAGTGTTCCCGTGCTGCCTCTTTTGGATTATATCGAGGAGCATTCCATACAGGAAGTGCGCAACATGTGCTCCCGATCCGGCGGCTTTGTCTCCTTTTTCGGAACTTCAGATGCCAAAGTGGTTCACCGCCTTGTTGAAGAGGGCGATCCCAAAGCCGTGTTGGTATGGAATACTATGATTTACCAGTGCTGCAAGCAGATAGGAGCTATGAGTACCGTTTTGGAGGGCAAGGTGGACGGCATCCTTCTCACCGGCGGTCTCGTAAGATATCCCGACATTGTGGAGGGCATCACCCGCCGCTGCGGCTGGATCGCGCCCATAAGCGTTTACCCCGGCGAGATGGAGCAGCAGGCGATGGCTTACTCCGTGCTTAAGGTGCTTCACGGTGAGGCAGAGGCAATTCGCTACCCCGGAAAGCCCGTTTGGGAAGGCTTCCCCTTCATTGATGACTGATGACAGGTATACCATAATATTTATTTTTAGAGAAAATAAAAAATTATGTAACCGCGTTCACAACTGTGAGCGCGGTTGTTTTCTGCAAAAAATACATTTATTCCTGAAAGAATCGACAAATTTTTGAATAAATTGTGAATTTAATATTGAAATATTGGAGAAGAGCATATATAATAAGTCTACATAATATGGGTTACATAATCCAAAGCGAGGAATACAGATGGACGCTGTTCGATCTGCAAAATATATATTGGCAGCCGTTGTTGTGCTTGTGGGTCTTATGATGGGCAGCTGCACCGACGAAGTACCTGAGGATGTTGTGCTGGCATCTGCGCCCGCCGCCGGGGACGAAGCCCGGGAATTCACTGTCAGCTTCAAGGCACTGGGAACGGAAGTGGCGAG
The DNA here is from genome assembly GCA_045595795.1 of Clostridia bacterium. Taxonomy (GTDB): domain Bacteria; phylum Bacillota; class Clostridia; order UBA1381; family UBA9506; genus UMGS755. The sequence continues at coordinate 5,327 of JAZOBC010000064.1, forward strand.
GCAGACCGTGAGCGTCGGCCAGTTCCCTCAGGTTCCTCAGGTGGAAGCTCCCGAGGGCAGCCGTCTTGGCGGCTGGGTGGACCTGAAAGGACGCCGGGCGCAGCCTGCGGCAACCCCTGTGAAGGCTGATTGTGAATACACGGCGGTTTTCTTCCCCCTGCTTGATGGGGAAGGACCCTATCTTTTCACCGATGGGGAGGGTCTTTTGCACCCCGATGCCATACTCAATGGCACAGAGCTTGTGGCGGCTCTGAATGCACTTGCAAGTGCGCCGGCGAGAGAGATTTTTCCGGATCTTTCCGCTGCGAAGGATGATATAACTTTCAGCGAACTCAGAACTGTGCTAGGCAGCTTCTATACGCTGGACGAGCTGGACCGGGTTATCCTCGGTCATAACGAGGCTGAAAAGGTCAGCCGCAGCCAGTTTGCGGAGATGATGAACGCTCTTCTGGGCAGGGATGACTCCGCATTGGTCCTTCCGGAAGAGAGGAGCTATTGCATTCCCGATGTTTCTCCCGACAGAGAGGACTATAAGCCTCTTATGGAGGCGGCTGTGGCCCACGGTCATTCCGCGGATGGCTGCCCCTGGACGGAAGTAAGCCTGCAGCCCCTGTATAAAGAGGGCTATGTGCTGGTGGAGGGCAATCTCTATTATGCCGATTCTAAGGGCTTTTTCCTGAGAGATACTGTGGAGGGAAGCCTCACCTTTGGATATGACGGGCGCTATACCAGCGGCGATGCCGCCCTGGACGGCTTTGTATCCGCCGCAATTGCGGATATTTCGGAGGTGAACTCCTTCTCTGCGCCTTCGGAGCTTCTGATTGCTGCTTACGATTACTGCTGCAGCAGCTTCAGTGTCACCCAAAGAAATATGTACGGCGTTGGTGTCCGTGGCTGGGAAATGGCGGAAGCTCTTACCATGTTTGAAGCCAGAAGCGGAAACAGCTATAGCTATGCGGCGGCTTTCTGGGCTCTCGCCAGAGGTCTGGGATACGAGGCCAATGCGGTTAACGGACCATACGGGGACGATAATATGTCCCACGCCTGGGTGGAAATTGAAATTGACGGAGAGAACTATATCTTCGATCCCGCTGCAGAGGCAGGCGCCTTTGAGACCTCAGCGGATGTGAGCATGTTTATGGTAAGCGAGAAAGAGGCCGTTTCCATGGGGTATAATAAAGAGTAAGAATACTAAAACAGCCGCTGCGGAGTTCAAAGTCCGCGGCGGCTTTATTTTGTTATGGCTTTTCCTTGTCAAGCTCAGCCCGGGGCAGGCTTTCCGTTTCCGGAATATTCTCTCCGGCAACAAGGCGCAGCTTTTTTGCCCGTGGCAGGCTTTTAATTTTCGCTTCCAGGCGGGAGGCCTCGGAGCGGTTGGAGCAGATGAAGGCACACTCATATTTAACCGGGGGTCTGGAGGCGGTGTATTTGGCACCGGAGCGGGTTATGCCCGCCGAATGTTGGGCAAAACGCCTTTCAAGATCGGTGGTTATTCCGGTGTAAAGACTGCCGTCGGCACAGCGCAGAATATATGTGAAATAGACCGTGGCGGATGGCCTCCCTTCTAAAAGTAGCGAATATATTATACCATCATCTATGCCCGGATGCCAGAAAAACAGCAGCCGGATATGGAAATGTAAAATTATGGTTTTGCCAACATTTTCAGGCAAAAATGCATAACAAAACGGTAAAAACATATGGAATAAATGATTAAAGTTAAATAATAAACTTGGGGAAAGCATATTTACATCGGGAAAAATGTCATATATAATAAAGGTGAA
>JAZOBC010000065.1:0-18585 GCA_045595795.1 Clostridia bacterium
GAGGGAATTTAAATGAAAAAAATCGATCAGGAATTTTTAGTAGAGAAAATTTGCACAGAGTACTTAGAAAAGGAGCACACCGAGGTGGACGCTCTAAAAGACTTGGACAAAAAAGTAAAAAGACCGGCAAATGTATTTGCGTATATTTTCGGCAGTATATCGGCACTCATTATGGGAAGCGGTATGAGTTTGGTCATGACAGATATTTCCGAAACTATTGGAATTGCAAATCCCATGTTTTTGGGAATTGTTATCGGTATTATCGGCATGTTGATGGCAATAATAAACTACCCGATTTATAAGAAAATTCTCAGCGCACGCCGAAAGAAATATGCAGACCAAATTATTGCTCTCAGCGATAAAATAACAGAAAATCAAAATAAATAAACAGTATAATCGAATTCGGGATGTATCGCTGCATCCCGAATAATTTTTTAAATGATTTGTATTTTCAAAAAACTGAAAAAACGTAGTCTCTGTCCTATATAAGTATTGATGAAGAAAAAATATACATTTTTAAATATAATTACATAAATAGAATTATTGATAACATATAGAATTATATTCCCTTACAAATACATTTGTGGGGGAATAATTTTATGTCTGGTTTTAATTCTAATTTCAATGATATTCAAAAGCAAATCTCTTTTGCAAATCTTACTGACGAGCAGATTCAGGAGTTAATGTCTATTCTGCAAACAAAGAGAAATGTTAAACCAAAATTGACAAAGGAAGAAAAGGTCTTTTACCAATGTTGCAGAGAACATAGGAGTTATTCTGCAAATCAAGATACGGATACTGTTTTTTGCCCTGTTTGTGGTTCAATCAAGATTATCAAGAACGGCACAAAGAACGGCAGACAGAGATATAAATGCAAGGATTGTGCAAAAACTTTTGGGGATACCATTGGTACTGTTGCCTTTCGCTCTAAATTATCTATTGCAAAGTGGATTGAACTTATCAAGTTGACTTTACAGAGAGAAAGTTGTCGTACCATAGCAAAAGAACTTGGTATCAACAAACAGACAGTATTACACAACAGACATAGAATATGTTCTGTTCTTCATCAGTTAGTTAGTAATCAAGACGATTTTAAAAGTTTGGCAGAGAGCGACGAATATTACTATCCTCTATCTTTTAAGGATATTAAAGACCCAATGTTCTTCTTGGGTAAACTTGGCAGAATGCCCTACACTCATAGAAATTATGGTCAAAAACTTGAATATATTGAGAAACAAGGATTTGATAGTGCTTTCTTACAATCTCTCATTGAAAATGAAGAACAGGTTAGAAATGAGTTGCTAAACTATGTCAATTACGATGATTTGAAATCACAAGAAAAGTTCTCCAATGCCCTAAATGGTATGGATACAGAGAAAATTATTCAGGTCTTAAAGACATTGAATGAACAGCAGAAGAAAAAGAGAGGTATCAGCAATCAGCAAGTATGTTGTTTGTCTTGTGTTGATAGAAATAATAACCATTTCTTGCAAACTGTTTGTGTTGGCAGAATATGGGCAAGTCATATTGAAAAATCACTTTTACCACATTTTACAGAAGATACTGTTTTGATTACAGACAGCCACAGAGCATATAAGACGGTAGCAAACAAGCACAAGATACCATTAAAGCAAATTCCAAGTGGAAAGCATACAAGTGGTGGATATAGTCTTGGTCATATCAATGGCTACCACCATAATATTAGTGATTTTATGTATCTGTATCATGGTGTATCTTCTAAGTTTCTTGACTACTATTTGGCTTTATTCTATTGGATTGAGAAGAACAAAGACAAATCCTACCTTGAACAAACCTATGAGATTATTACTTTGTTATCCAATCAGACTAAAAAGATACCACTTAACAAGTTCAAGGAAAAACCTATATCCTTTGACTTAAAAGGTATGTTAGGTTAACAATTTCCTTAATTTTATCTCTGTAACGTGACAAATGAGCCTAAGTATGATATAATATAGTCATAAATTGGAACTTTTTCTAATTTATCAGTCTGTACAGATAATAAAACAGTTATACAAACTTGAATTTGATGGAGGCGTATGCAATGAGATATTCATGGCTTGACGACTATTTGATGGCTAAGCCTGCGGTTACTAAGGATTTCAAAACGGAGTGGAATTGGATTCGATATTTTATAGGCGGAAAAATGTTTGCGGCAGTGCTATTGGACAAAGAAAATAAACCATACTACATAAATCTGAAGTTGGAACCTCTTGAGGGAGATTTTTTGCGCAGACAGTATGAAGATATCGTGCCAGGATACTACTCTAATAAACAGCACTGGAATTCTATTAAACCAAATGGTGCGGTACCAGATGAATTATTAAAGGAAATGCTGGATAAATCCTACGAATTGGTTTTTATAGGGTTGAGCAAAAAGAAGCGACAGGAAACGTTGGTTACAACTTATTGTGGACTGGATTGTACAGGCTGTGAATGGAAAGAACCTTGCAACTGTAATGGGTGTGTATCTTCAAAAGGTTTTCCCTTTCACTGCAAAGAGGAGCCTTGTCCTGTGGCCATCTGTGCTATAAACAAAGATGTTATGTTCTGCGGCATGTGCAAAGAATTTCCATGTCAACTGTTAATAGATTACTCCTGTGACAAAAAACACGGAGATACTCCTAGTGGAGCGCGAATTGAAGCTTGTCGATTGATTAAATCTTTGCTGAAAAAGTAGCTGTATAAATTCCAATTTGTCAAACTGAATAATTACATTAAGGAGCTTTGAGCCTACGGGTTCAAAGCTCTATTTTTTAATGAATAGTGGGTATTGTTAAGAAGTATTGGCATTCAAATTTTAAATCAATGATAATTTCTGTTGAAATTGCCAAAAATGATGATTTTATTGTGGTTTTAAGGGATGTTAAAGCATCCGACAAATGCTAGACTATATAAAAAAAGGAAAAAAAGACTTGACAAAGGTTTTTTTTTAGGGTAAAATAGAAAGAGTGTACAGGGGACGACCTTTACACATAAAAGAGCAGGAGTGATTCTGATGGGCAAGGATTTAAGTATTGCCATGCTCTATGATTTTTACGGTGAACTGCTCACGCCGAAACAAGCGCAAGCCATTGATTTATATTATAATGAAGACTTATCTTTGGCTGAAATTGCAGAACCGCTTGGAATTTCCCGTCAGGGTGTGCGTGATGCCATTAAACGTGGCGAGAAGTTGCTTTTATCGATGGAAGAGCAGCTGGGGCTGGTCAATCGGTTTATGAATCAGGAGGAAAAGCTGCAGGAGGTTATCGAGAATGTTGCCGCCATGCATCAATATGAGCGGGCCTATGTACATTCCAAAAAGCTTTCCGATGCTTTTGAGGAGCTTGAGGCGAAACTTGCCGAGCTGACAAAAGAGCTATAACGATTTGTGAAGGAGGCCATGGCAGTGGCGTTTGAAAGTTTATCCGAAAAGCTGAGCATGGCTTTTAAAAAGCTAAAGGGAAAAGGAATTGTCACGGATAAGGATTTGAAAGAATCCATGCGTGAGATCAAGCTTGCGTTACTGGAGGCCGATGTTAACTTCAAGGTTGTTAAGGAATTTATCAGTCGTGTTTCAGAGCGTGCTGCCGGTAGTGCAGTGCTTGAAAGCCTGACACCCGGTCAGCAGATTATTAAAATTGTTAACGAAGAACTGACAGCACTGATGGGTGGCGAAAATGCCCGCATTGAGTTTGGTAAGCAGACGCCGACTGTTGTGATGATGGCAGGTCTTCAAGGTGCCGGTAAAACCACGTTTTGCGCTAAACTTGCCGGCTACATGAGAAAAAAGCACAATAAGCGCCCTCTTATGGTCGCTTGTGATATTTACCGTCCCGCTGCCATTCGGCAGTTAGAGGTTGTGGGCAAGCAGATTGACGTGCCCGTGTTTAAAATTGAGGATTGCAAAAGTGCTGTGACCATTGCAGAAAAGGCCATTGAGCATGCTAAAGCGCACGGCAACGATTTTGTGATTATCGATACTGCCGGTCGACTGCATATTGATGATTTGCTTATGCAAGAGCTTGAGGACGTTAAAGCAGCTGTGAATCCGGAAGAAATTTTGCTTGTGATTGATGCAATGACCGGTCAGGATGCGGTGAACATTGCCGAAAGCTTTAACAATCGCCTCTCGGTTACCGGCGTGATTATGACCAAACTTGACGGTGACACTCGTGGCGGTGCGGCTCTTTCTGTTAAGGCCGTTACCGGTAAGCCGATTAAATTTGTGGGCGTGGGCGAAAAGCTCTCTGATATTGAAGAATTCCATCCCGATAGAATGGCATCCAGAATTTTGGGTAGTGGTGATGTACTTTCTTTAATTGAAAGAGCAGAGCAGGCCTATGATGAAAAATCGGCTGCTGCACTGGAAGAAAAAATTCGGAAAAACAAATTTGATTTAGAAGATTTCTTGGATCAGTTGCAGCAAATGAAAAAAATGGGCCCTTTGTCCCAGCTTGTTAAGATGCTTCCCGGCGTGGATACGAAAGCGTTGGATGAGGCAAACATTGATGATCGTCGCATGCTTCGCCTTGAGGCTATGATTCAATCCATGACGAAAAAAGAGCGTCATGATCCGTCGATTATCAATGCCAGTCGCAAAAAAAGAATTGCAGCCGGTAGCGGTAACACAGTTCAGGACGTGAATCAGCTACTCAGGCAGTTTGAACAAATGCAAAAAATGATGAAACAGTTTTCCGGTGGCGGCTTGGGTCGCTTGATGAAACGAAAGAAAAAGCGTTAAATCACCTGGTGGTTTATATAAAGCAGATAGTAATTAGGAGGTGAAATACATGGCAGTTAAAATCAGACTGAGAAGAATGGGTGCGAAGAAGGCTCCGTTTTACAGAGTTGTTGTTGCAGATTCCAGATATCCCAGAGATGGTAGATTCATCGAAGAAATCGGAACATATAATCCGCTGACAAGCCCTTCTGAAATTAAAATTGACGCTGAAAAAGCACAGAAATGGTTAGGTAATGGTGCTCAGCCCACAGACACTGTTAAGGGTCTGCTGAAAAAGAGCGGCATCCTTCAGTAAGCAAGGGTAATTGTATGCTAGGAGGCTAACAACATGAAAGAATTGTTGGAAGTGATTGCAAAATCCTTAGTCGATTATCCCGATGCAGTAGACGTGAGAGAAGGCGAGCGCGATGACGCCGTTTTATTAGAACTCCGTGTTGCTGAAGGTGATATGGGTAAGGTAATCGGCAAAAGAGGCAGAATTGCCCAGTCAATCCGTAAGGTGATGCAGGCAGCTGCCAACCGCGAAAATAAGCGTGTGATTGTCGAAATTATCTGACAAATTCTGCCCATCGGGTAGAGGTCATAATAAAAGAGTCTGTGGCAGATGCCGCAGGCTCTTTTATTATGTGAAGCATTATGATTCGTGAAATTGCTTTGCCAGCTTTGTGATTGCTTTCTTTTCAATTCGGGATACATATGAACGTGAGATTCCTAATTTTTTTGCAATCTGACGCTGCGTGACACATTTTTTTCCTAAGCCATAACGCATGAGAATAATTTGTTTTTCGCGTTGTGTTAAAGAATTATTTAAATAGCGGTATAGCTTGTGGACGTCCATGTTTAGGTCAGCTTTGGCAGCAACATCTTCGTCTTCTGCTATTAAAATATCCATAAAAGTAATTTCATTGCCATCGGAGTCGTGTCCTAAACATTCGTTCAAGGAAACTTCGCGACTTAGTTTCTTAGTTGAGCGCATGTGCATCAGAATTTCGTTTTCGATACACGGAGCGGCATAGGTTGCCAGTCGGGCATTTTTCGCAGGGTCAAAGGAAGAAATAGCTTTAATCAGGCCTATGGTGCCGATTGAAATAATATCGTCAGAGTCGTCACCGGGGGTTTGTGTATATTTCTTTGCCACATGTGCAACCAGTCGAAGATTATGTTCAATCAACTTATTTTTGGCTTCCTGGTCGCCTGCAGCAATTTTCTCAAGACATTCTGCTTCCTCTTTGGCGGTTAGGGGTCTTGGAAAAGTGTTTGCGTTATTGGAAACATAAGACAGCAAAAAAGGAATCATTCGAAAAAAGGATGCCAGCACAAAGAATAAAGAAGAAAACATGAATCCACCTCCGAAACAGGATATTTCATTTATATGTGCTAAAAAGGTGGGAATTGCCAGTACCACAGAAAAAGGGACAGGGAAAAATTTTTCAAAAAAGCAGAGAAGAATCAAAAAAGCACTTGACAAACGATGGGAAAATTGTTATACTGTAATAGTTGTAGGAGTTGGAGAGGTGTCCGAGCGGTTTAAGGAGCTGGTCTTGAAAACCAGTGATGCGAGAGCACCGTGAGTTCGAATCTCACCCTCTCCGCCAACCCTAATTTCATATTTGTTTATTTCAATTCGACACGGAGAAGTACTCAAGTTGGCCGAAGAGGCGCCCCTGCTAAGGGTGTAGGTCGGGAAACCGGCGCGAGAGTTCAAATCTCTCCTTCTCCGCCACCAAAAAGCAAGCATCAAATGATGCTTGCTTTTTTTTATGCAAAAAAGATTTGAACTCGAGCGCTGGGGACCGGCAAGAGAGCACCGAGCGCGACCGCTGCCGGTGGCAGGGGGAGGGAGCGCTAAGGTGTGGCAGAAACCCAATGAACACGAGTACGCTTTGGCGTACGAAGAGTGAATTGTTGGTTTCAACTGTGCCGGAGGACAAATCTCTCCTTCTCCGCCACCGAAAAGCAAGCATCAAATGATGCTTGTTTTTTATTTTAGATAAAAGAGAACAACAATTGAAAAATGTTTCAATATATGATATAATACAAACATAATCTAATGGTTTGCTCATTATAACGGAAACGATATCAAAATTTTATTAAAAGGAGATTATCATTATGAGAAAAATCAAAGCAGAGCCAATTACCCACGAAAATTTTGCGCCATTCGGACAGTTTTACACCATGGATAAGCCGGAAGGCTACGGCCTTTCCGGTGAGATTCACACCTTTTATCCCGATCGTTTAACTGCTGACTGCAGTCATAGAGTGGGCTATTCTCCTATAACAGTTAAAAAACCGGACAAAATGATTATTACGCAGCAGGAATATCACACAACTACATGGGAAATGATTCTTCCTTTAAATGATGATATGATGCTTCATGTTGCGCCTGCGTCTGCCGGAAAGCCTGTGACGGAACATGCAAAAGCTTTTATTGTGCCTGCAAACACAATTGTTAAATTGAATGCAGCTATTTGGCATCTTGCGCCGCTTCCTGCCAATGAAAAGGAACTTCATGCGATTATCATTCTTCCGGAATGTACATACGCCAATGATTGCACGGTTGTTGACTTAAAGGAAGAGGAACAGTTTGAGATAGAATAAAAACCATCCATTTTGCTTGCTCATCCGCCAGACATCGACAGAGGTATTATTGAGAGAAGGTGCATTTGCTTGTCAATAATAGCAAAGTGTGAATGGTTTTATATGCTTGAATTTGGTATTGTATATGGTGGGCTTTATCTGCAAAAATAATTAGATTAAAAAGTTGATTTCTAAGAAAATTTGTGATATACTGATTTTGTTTATATGATATGTTTATTTATGGCGCTGGCCATGACAGAATAAAAGGAGGCAAAATAACATGGAATTAAAGGGCTCAAAAACAGAAAAAAATTTAATGGAAGCATTTGCCGGGGAAAGTCAGGCAAGAAACAAGTATACATACTTTGCATCTGTAGCCAAAAAAGAAGGCTATCAGCAAATTGCAGCAATTTTTGAACAAACCGCTTCAAATGAAAAAGAGCATGCAAAACTGTGGTTTAAGGCTCTGGGAGAGCTGGGCGATACCGCTGCTAATTTAAAGCACGCAGCTGACGGCGAAAACTATGAATGGACCGATATGTATGACCGCTTTGCCGAAGGTGCTGAGGAAGAAGGCTTCACGGCACTTGCTGCACAGTTCCGCATGGTTGCAAAAATTGAAAAATCTCATGAAGAACGCTATCGCGCGCTGCTTTCTAATGTAGAAATGCAGAAGGTGTTTGAAAAGAGCGAAGAAGTTATGTGGGAATGCCGTAACTGCGGACATTTGGTTATAGGCAAAAAAGCACCTCAGATTTGCCCGGTTTGTGCGCATCCTCAGAGCTATTTTGAAGTTAGAAAAGAAAATTATTAAGGTTTATAAAAAGAGGCTGTAGCATTTTGCTACAGCCTCTTTTGCGTCTGTTCCCTTTTTTATTTGGTTGTGATGGTAACGGTTTTGGTTGTGCCGTCCCACTTGACATCGCAGTCAAAGCTTTCGGCAATGGCTCGGGCGGGAACCAGTGTACGACCACCGGGCAGCATGGCAGGCACATCCAAATATTTCACTTTTCCGTTCTTGAGAAGCATATCGCTGCCAATCGAAATATGAACAGTATCGTTTCCTTTTTTGCCGATGGCAGTTTGTGTGTTTGCGTACCAATCTACGGTCGCGTTGATTGCCTCAAATATGGCTCTTAAGGGCACCATGGTTCTACCGTTATGAAGAACCGGAGGTTGATCAAATGAGACAGTTTTGCCATCTACAATGACGGTTATATCGTGGCGGGGAACAACGTTAACAACATGTGTCTTTTCGATGATTTTGCCGCCAACTGTTGTGATGACAGCCTTTAAAGTATGTGCACCGTCTGACACATCGGAAAGACTGATGTACGAGGTATACGGCATTTCCGAAGCAGATGCCCGGAGCGTATCATCAATATAGTAACTTACGCTTGCCACGGAGTCGTTATATACATGTGCATAGCAGGAAACAGGCAAAATGCTGTCGACGGAAATGTTATCATAAATGGGCTGATAGCACATAGTGGCGTTGCTGTTTTGCTTTTTGATCAGTCGCGGAGAATTTACCAACGAGATGTATTGATTCTGCATGCGCGGATTGGTGGCAAGACAATAGTTATTGACCTCACCGTTTACATAGGTATCAAAATAAGCCACAAATTTAATTTGCGGGTAGACCATGGGTAGATAGTGATAAAATTCCTTCATTTTTTGAATTGCCCAGTCTGTGGCATCTTCTGAAACATAACTGCTGCGAATGATGGCACCCTGACCGGATTCAGAGATCATAATGGGCTTTCTTTCGCCATATTTTTCGATGACCTCTTTCATAAGCAGAATGGGATCAGCGTTGATGCCAGTTTTGAAAAATTCTTCTTCATATGTGGGAACGTCGGGATTTCCCATGAAATATTTATTGATGTATAACGAGACGCCCACCCAATCCACATATTCATCGCCGGGGTAGTAGTTGTTCATATCCATGCCCCAGTTGGAAACTGAGCCCGGCGACCAAACCATGGCAACGTTAGGATTGTGTTGTTTGAAATACTGAGACACATAGCGGAACGCCTCTTTAAACTGTGACGGCTCGGCTAAATCCGGCCAGATGTTCATTTCAGCGCCGAAACGCAGCAGAATAGGGACGGTGGGGTATTTTTTCAAAATATTTGAAATATTTTCAATATCATATTTTTTGCTTTCAAAATTTCTGATATCGGTTCCCTCTCCCGGACAGTTCAAAGCAAACTCAACTGTTAAGCCATTTTCTGCAGCATACTGCAAATTGATCTCTGTATCATATACCGGCTGATAGCCCAACTCATGATACATCAAAATAGCGGATTCATTGGGGACCAGACTGCGGGTTTTACTGTCTGCGGTTAAGCCGAATAAAACGCCGTTTTGCGGTTCGTTTTTAGCGCCAAAGTAGGGAGCAGAGCCACCGTCTGTATATAAGCCGACGGTGGTTGTATATTGGTCGATTCTTGATTTAGCGATGATGAGGCTGTCAGCCCAATCCATTTTTTCGCCGAAAGGCATAAATTTTTTGTAATATTCAACGCTTTCTTCATACATGCCTTTTTTAGAATAAATATCTGCCAGCATCTGATATTTATCAGCCAAAACAGACACAACTTCTTTGGCATCGGTTGGCTCATTACGCATCACATCAATGAGCTGTTGACCATAGTGAATGATGGCGTCATAGTCATTACTTTCAACCGCTTGCACATAGGCATCGCTATATTTCCAGAAAGCACTGGGAAACTGATAGGCGGAAGCATTCATCATACAGCAGGGCATCAGCATGAGAAGAGCAAGCAGAACGGATACTATTTTTTTCATTTGGTAGACCCCTTTCTTTTTTTTGCTTTTTTAATAAACAAACAGGCATCTATTTTAGATACCTGTTTGAAATTGATTGTTATATAATGAACATTGCATCGCCGAAACTGAAGAAGCGATAGCGCTCTTTGACAGCTTCAGCATAGGCATCTAAAATCAGCTCTCTGCCAGCCAGTGCGCTGACCAGCATGACCAGTGTAGATTTTGGCAGATGAAAGTTTGTGATGAGAGCATCAGTCATTTTGAAGGTATAGCCCGGATAAATGAAAATGCTTGTTTCACCGCTACCTGCCGCAATGTGTCCGGTTTCGTCAGCAAGCGTTTCCACCACACGTGTGGCTGTGGTGCCAACACAAATGACGCGACCGCCGTTTTCCTTGGTTTGGTTCAGGCGTGCAGCATTTTCTTCCGACAGTGAATATACCTCAGAGTGCATCACGTGTTCTTCCACTGTTTCGGCTTTCACGGGACGGAAGGTGCCTAAGCCGACATGAAGCGTGACGTAGGCGATGTTGATGCCGTTTGCTTCCAATTCTGTGAGAAGATTACGGTCAAAGTGCAGGCCGGCTGTCGGTGCTGCCGCAGAGCCCTCGACCTTGGAATAAACCGTTTGGTACCGTTCAGGGTCGTGCAGTTTTTCCTTAATATAAGGGGGCAGGGGCATTTCGCCAAGCTCGGCTAAAATTTCGTTAAAGATGCCATCGTATTCAAAACGAATCAGGCGGTTTCCGTCATCCTTCACTTTTATGATTTCGGCAACGAGTTTCCCATCACCAAAACTGATGCGGTCGCCCGTGCGGCATTTTTTGCCGGGACGCACCAACGTTTCCCACACATCGCCTTCAATCTGCCGGAGCAATAATAGTTCAGCAGCACCACCGCTTGTCTCGCGATGACCCAACAGGCGTGCGGGAATGACACGGGTATTATTTAATACCAAACAATCACCGGGGCGGAGCAAAGAGCGGATGTCTGAAAAATGCAGATGCTCTTTGGTGCCTGTTTTACGGTTTACCACCAAAAGTCTGGATGCAGTTCGCTCTTTTAGGGGCGTTTGTGCAATCAGCTCTTCGGGTAAATCGTAATCAAAATCGTTTATGTTCACTCTAAAACCTCCGGGGGATTGGTTTCACATTTTCAAATGCCGGCAATATTAGCGGAACAACTCGCTCATAGAGATGTCGCCATAAATACGCTTAATTGCTTCAGCAAATACGGGAGCCACAGACAGAACCTTGATTTTGTCAATCTGCTTGTCCGGCGGCAGGGGAATGGAATCCAACACCAGCATTTCGGAAATGGGGCAGCTGTTAATGCGCTCAATGGCAGGACCGGACAATACGGCGTGTGTGCAGCAAGCATACACTTCTTTTGCGCCACGTTCCTTTAATGCAGTGGCACCGTTTGTGATGGTGCCGGCTGTGTCAATCATATCATCAATTAAAATAACACGCTTGTCCTTAATATCACCAATAATGTTCATGACTTCAGACACATTGGGCTTCGGACGGCGTTTGTCAACGATGGCAATGGGCACATTCAATCTGGAAGCGAAGGTTCTGGCACGGGTTACGCTACCTAAGTCAGGAGATACAACCACAAAGTCATCTAATTCGTCTTTGAATTTTTCCAGATAGTAAGTTGCCAGAATCGGGCCACCCAGCAGATGGTCTACCGGAATATTGAAAAAGCCCTGAATCTGTGCAGCATGCAGATCCATTGTTAACACGCGGTCAGCGCCGGCAGCGGTAATCAGGTCTGCCACCAGTTTTGCTGAAATGGGATCGCGTGCTTTTGCTTTTCTATCCTGACGTGCATAGCCAAAATAGGGCATAACCGCTGTGATACGGCCTGCCGATGCACGCTTAAAGGCATCAATCATGATTAACAGTTCCATCAGGTGATCATTCACCGGATTGCAAGTGGACTGGATGATGAATACATCGGAACCTCTAACGGTTTCGTAAATATTAACACCAATTTCACCGTCGCTGAACATGGTAACTTCAGCGTCACACACACGAAGACCTAAGCACTGAGCAATTTTCTGTGCCAAGTCCGGATTTGAGTTACAAGTAAAAATTTTAACGTCTTTGCCATGGGTAATCATGGTATGTATATTCCCCTTTCCCTTTTTAAGGCGAAGTTTCGCCTGTTATTTTCTCTTCCAGTTTGTTTTGACAACCTGTCTTGCACGAGCGATGGCCAGTGTGTCGGCCGGTACATCGTCTGTGATGGTGGAGCCGGCTGCTGTAAAGGCATTCTGGCCGACTGTGACAGGTGCTACTAAGTTTGTGTTACAGCCGATGAAGGCATTATCTTCGATGACAGTCCGATGTTTGGTCTTGCCATCATAGTTTACAACAACGGTGCCACAGCCAAAGTTAATGCGCTGGCCCACGTCTGCATCGCCTACATAGGTCAAATGCGAAAGCTTTGTGCCGTTGCCGATGTTGGAATTTTTAATTTCAACAAAATCGCCCAGTTTTACATTTTCACCCACAACACAGTGCGGACGCACATATGTGAAAGGGCCAACTGTTGTGCCGGCACCGATTTTGCTGTCTAAAATAACAGATTGACGAATCGTAACACCGTCGGCAATTTCGGAATTTTCGATTTCGGTGTTAAAACCGATTTCCACGTTCTGACCGATAACAGTTTTTCCAGTCAAATGCACATTGGGGGCAATACGGGTTCCGGAGCCGATGATAACGTCTGCTTCAATGAAGGCACTTTCTTCATCCATGAAAATGACGCCGTTTCGTTTGTGTTTTGCAATGATTTCAGCACGGTTTTGTGTCATGGCGATTCTCCTTTATGATCATTTATTGAAAAGGATTTACAGATTTTTTAAGGCGTAAATCCTCACCGATAAACTGTAATGCCTGGTAACTGCCCATGATGCGACTGATAACGCGCTCGGAGTAGCGGTCGGACAGCTCCTGCATATTTAAATTGGTGTTAATAATGGTTTTTTTATTGGTAATCAAACGCGAATTTAAAATGTCAAATAACGCCGCGTTGGTATAGGCGGTGGAAAATTCTGCGCCTAAATCGTCTAAAATCAATAGGTCGCTGTCATAGAGACGCTCAGTTTGTACTTTTAAGTCGGCGATATCCTGTGTGCGCTTGAACTTATAGTCCTCTAAAAGCGAAACAATCTGGTAGGTGGTTTCATAAATAACGGAAAAGCCTTTTTTAATCAGTTCTTTTGCAATACATGTGGAAAGAAAGGTTTTTCCCAACCCGGAATCGCCCCAAAACAAAAGGTTTTTTTCGGTGCGCTCAAAATTATTGATGAAGTCCATGCAGTTTGCCACGATTTTGGTGATGCAGGTGTAAGGAGAATATCCGTATTGAGGGTCGATTTCCTGAGAATATAATGAATAATCAAAGGTCTTAAAGCTTTGATTTCTCAGCTGTTGCGATAAGTTTGATTTCTCGAACGCCTTCATTACCAAACGGCGATTAAAGCATTCGCAGGCTTTGTCACCATGAACGCCGGTGTCCTGACAACGGTCGCACATATAGCGCATCATAAGCTCATCCTCGGCAAAACCGTTTTCTGCCAGCAGAGCCTTGCGGCGAAGTTGCAGAGATTTTTGACGGTCTCGCAATGAGCTGAGTCTTTGTTGCAGATCCGGCGGATTGGAAACCGCAATAGAAATAATGGAAAGACCGGCAGACTGAATTTCCCGGTCAATGGATTCAATCTCAGGCACAGAACGATACACGGCACGGCGGCGCATATTTAAATCTTCCTGATTGTGGCGACGGAGCTCTTCATATTCACTTTCTACCATCAGATACAGGCTACGTTCATATGCCATTGGTCTCTTCTCCTTCAGTTGTTTGAATCAATGCCTCGCGGGCACGACGCTCAAGGTCTTCGAAATTATAGCGAGCAGGCTTTTGCTTTTTAGCAGGAGAGGTTTTCTTGGCTGCTTCCTGCGGGGTACTCACCTTAGCCTGGGCCCAGGATTCTAAAATTTTATTCATGTAGGCAAAGGAGAGTTTTCCGGTTTGGTTCACGGTGAGCTCAAAGGCTGCTTTTACCATGTCGGGCGACATGTGGAACTCATTTTGCCAGTTGTTGATATAGGCAAGCTCACGGGTGGAAAGCCGACGTTCTTGGATGCCAAGAAGTGTGCGAATACGGCTTGTATAGCTCAAAAATTCCTCCCGACGCTTAATGTGATTTTTGGCTTTTTCCACAGTATCAATGCCGGCACTGGTCCATTTACCGGCCTCTTTTTCAATATATTTCATGGAACGCTTGCCTTTGGAAACGTAATATTCAATTAAGACCAAAATAACCTCAATGGGTAATCCGTAATAATCGTGAAAGGAATATAGCAGTTCTGTGTCGGCAGAACTTAAGCTCTTGCCCAAAATTTGCCCCACAAGTTTATACATTTGACTCATGCGAGGATTTTCTTTGAGTCTCCGGCTGATTTCGGAGGCTTTGTAACTGGGCTTAAAGGGAACAGTTCCCGGCTTATCAGTGCCGGAGCACGGACAAAACTGAATGTCAAAATCTCCGTCATCAACGCTTGTGAAGTTGTGGATTTGAATCAAGCCCTGCGAACTGTAAAACAAAAAGGCATTGACTACGTCCATCAGGCTGATTTTTAACGCCTGGGCTATGTAATTGTTCGAAATATCCCGATTGCCCTTTTGATATTGATGCAGTGCGTAGACATACACCGCAAGATAAGTGGGGCAGCCGGCTTCTGCCAAAAGCTCTGCCGCGCGGGCAGGGAATGGGAGATAGCCTGCATCGGTGTTTGAAATATTAGATTCTAAAATCATGGTTTAACACCGTTACTTTCTTATGTATCATTTTGAATTTAGCAAGAAATCCGCAAAAAACTGCCTGTTTTTGTGTTTTGTCTTATCTTGCCTGCGGTACTTTTTTTACATATATTTTTATTATAACACATCTGTGACAAAAATGCAAAGCCCAAATCGCATTTTAGCAAAAAAAAATACCACGTCAGCGCAAGAGCAGTAACGTGGTATTTTTTGAACTTTGCAAGGCAAAGCATCATACTTATTTTCTTAAGCCTAATTTTTCAACGATAGCACGGTATCTTTCAATGTCAACCTTTGTCAAATAGTTTAAAAGACCTCTGCGCTGACCAACCATTTTCAAAAGACCGCGTCTTGAATGATGGTCCTTCTTGTAAACTTTCAGGTGCTCATTTAAGTGGTTGATGCGCTCGGTTAAAATAGCGATCTGCACTTCGGGAGAACCTGTGTCGGTCTCGTGGATTTTGTACTTTGCGATGATTTCTTGTTTTACTTCGGGTCTCATGGATAAATCCTCCTAAAAAATTAAATTCTCCGAACCCCGAGCAAAGGGTCATGTTTTGAGGTGGCACCCCAAGCCCGGAAGATGGAACAAAAGATATTTTAGCATAAAAGTCGGAGATTGTAAAGTATTTTTTCAAAAAATTTTTCTCTTTCAGCAGAGCCTTGTGTTGACCTTAAACGAAGCAGTATATTCTGTTTGATAAAACAGGCAGAAAAAAAGCATAATAAAAGCAAAACTACTGTCACCTTTATCATGCAATTACGAGCTTGGAATCTAAAACCGTTATCTCAATGGATTTTGTTAAAATATCAGCATAGCTGAAGGAAATGGTGCGTTCTGTATTGGCAAACTCAGAGACACTGTCAAGTGAGACGATGAAGATGGAAGCATAGGTCTCCTTGAGGTAGCCGTGGCGAATAATTTCACGATTTCTGCCGCGTTTGGCAGCTAAACGGATTCGTTTTCCTTCATTTTGCGAAAGAAGTGTTTTTACGCGCTGAATATCAGCCTTTTCGATCACGACTCTACCTCCTCATACAAGATTTACCATTTTATTGTAGCATATCCTTATTATATTGTCAAGCAAAGTTACAATTTCTGTAAGGTTTCGGCGATTTTGATATTATTTATGGATGTTTTTGGCGAATATGCCGAAAAAAGAGTACAATCGGAGTCAAAGTGAGATTAAGATGAAACAAGGGTTCTTGTTTTTTTCTTTTGGAAAAAAGCTGAAAAAAAGGTTGACAACAGAGGTTTAATTCGATATAATTGTTAGATAGGGGAGTGGGTGCTGTGATTTTTGATGTACAAACAATTTTAAAAACTGACGGCGCACGCGTTCCGGTTCAAGGGAAAGTTGCTTTGCCGGAGGATTTTCAGAATATGGAAATCTCTTTTGCAGAAGATGCTGTTTTTTCCGGTACATTGGAAAACATCGGCGGCGTTTTAGAACTCAGTGGCGATGTGAGTGGAAGCTTTACGGTTCCTTGTGCGCGCTGCATGAAAGAAGTAGCGGAAAACTACCGGGTTTCAGTCAATGAAACTCTGGCTCATGAAGATGCTGAGGTTTCCGACCGCGATGATGTGATTCCGTTTTCAGGCAACAGTGTGGACTTAGGCAGTGCAATCTGGCCGAATGTGTTACTTGCCCTTGGCACCAAGTACTTATGCAAGCCTGACTGTAAGGGTTTGTGTCCAATGTGCGGTGTCGACCTGAACGAAGCATCCTGCAATTGTAAGCATGATGACATTGACCCGAGACTGGCAGGTCTTGCCGATCTGCTTAAGTAAATTTTGTAAATTATGGTCTGTGGGGGAACCCGTGACCTGATGATTTAGGAGGTGTAGCAAATGGCAGTACCAAAGAGAAGAACCTCAAAAGCAAAACGCGATCAGAGAAGAGCTAACTGGAAGCTGGCGGTTCCGGGCATCATCGCTTGCCCTCGCTGCGGTGAATTTATTATGCCCCACAGAGTCTGCAAAGCCTGCGGATACTATAAGGGCAAGGAAGTAATCGCCAAGGCTGAATAATTCGATTTTGCTTACAAATAGAGAAGGCGATTCGTCTTCTCTATTTTTGTAAGGGTTTCTTTTTGAAACAATGCACTGACTTGGAGGTGTATGACGTGCAGTATCGGGCAGAAGTTTCGGATGTGATTCCGGGTAGTATTGCAGTGGAATTAGGCATTGAGCCGGGTGATATCATTTGCAAAATTAACGGCCGTCGCATTGCAGATTTTTTAGATTATCAGTTTTTGTCCGCGTCACCTGCGATTGTCATGCAGGTCCGAAAGAAAAACGGCGGAGAGATTGAGTTTGAAATTGAAAATGAAGAACTGGAGGATTTGGGCATTGTCTTTCAGAACATGCTGTTTGACCCGGCAAAAAGCTGCTCCAATCGTTGCATTTTCTGTTTTATTGACCAACTGCCTCCCGATTTGAGAGATACCCTTTATTTTAAAGATGATGATTCCAGACTGTCCTTTTTATATGGAAACTATGTAACCATGACGAATATGTCGGAAAAGGATGTTGAGCGTCTGATTGAATATCGTGTGTCACCGGTGAATATATCGGTTCACACAACGGATATGAAGCTTCGGGAAACGATGCTTCATAATCGTCACGCGGGCAGACTTTTGCGCTACATGCAAATGCTCTATGATGGCGATATTTCTATGAACATGCAAATTGTTCTTTGTAAGCATGTGAATGACGGTGAGCAATTAACCAAAACCTTGATGGATTTGGCTGCATTTCACCCCAAGGCGGTCAGTGTATCGGTGGTGCCGGTAGGTCTGACACGTTATCGCGAAGGATTATATCCTTTAGAGCCCTTTACCAAAGAGGATGCAAGCCAAGTTGTTGCGCAGGTTGAGGCCTTGCAGGCGCAATTCTTAGAAACCTTGGGTTCACGATTTGTATATTTGAGTGATGAATTTTATCTTTTGGCAGAGTTGCCCATACCCTCTGCCGAAGCCTATGAGGATTTTCCTCAAATTGAGAATGGCGTGGGCATGGAAGCCAGCATGGAAGAGGAGTTTTTGGCGGCACTGGAGGGAAATTATCCCATTGTGGACACAGGAAAAACTGTGGTTGCGACCGGCGAACTTGCCTATCCTTTTATACAAAAGTTGGTTAATTTGGCAATGGCGAAATATCCGCACTTGCAGGTAGAAGTTGTTCCTGTTAAAAACCACCTGTTTGGCGGAGGTGTTACAGTGGCAGGACTGCTGGGCGGCAAGGACTTAATCAATGGTCTTGCAGGCAGACAATTTGACAGGCTGCTGATTACCGCATCTATGCTTAAAGCAGATGAACCGATTTTTTTAGATGATGTAACAGTTTCAGATGTAGAAGAGGCCTTAGACACAAAGCTTACGGCAAATCAAAATGACGGTTTTGCTTTTTTACAAGCCTTGCTGGGTTGTGAAGAGACGCCGGAGTGTGACAGATTTTCATATGAATACTTTGAAGTGTAAGCGTTATGAAGAAGGGATAAAGCTATGACAAAACCCGTAGTTGCCATTATTGGCAGACCCAACGTGGGAAAATCGACGTTGTTTAATAAAATTGTGGGCTCGCGTATTTCCATTGTGGATGATACACCGGGTGTAACCCGTGACAGAAT
>JAZOBC010000066.1:0-42453 GCA_045595795.1 Clostridia bacterium
TATACCAAAGAGGCGTTTTTCAAATGGAAACCTTCTTCTTGACTTTTTATCAAATTTTTTCTTGATAGGTAAATGCTTCCCAGGGAATTTTGACCGGCTCTTTTTTTATTAAAATATCATTGATGTGCACCAGCAGGGGAAAGTCTTTGAGGCTTACCTTGCCGATTTCTGCATTTTTCAAAATGGCTCTTGCCACACGCTCGGCAACCACTAAGGATTCTAATGTAACACCGCTTAGCTCCGCTTTTGCTTCGTCAATCGTAAGTCCTCTGCCGAGCAAAATGCCAATAAGCCTGGTTCTGCCGCCGTAAACGGTTACGTATAAATCGCCGATGCCGACTTTTAAATTGTTTAGGCTTAAAGCGTTTTGAAACTCCATCAAACGATACATTTCAACCAAAGCCTGTCCAAACACGGCCGCCTGGGAGTTAAAATGCAGTTCGCTGTCGATGCCGAATGCCTTTTGATTCAGACCGATGGTCAAGGCAATTCCCAGTGCATAGCCGTTTTTTAAGGCAACGGCACTTTCCACGCCCACCACGTCAGTTGAGATGCTGACGTGATAATAATCTGTCTCCATGATTGCTTTGAGCTTCTTTAGAACCTCTATATCATCGCCACAAAAGGTTACCTGTGTTTGGTCGTGTGCCACCAATTCATAGCTGGTGCAGGGACCGCCAACAGCGTTAAAAGAAAGCTTTTTCCCTAACTTTTTTGCTTTTTCTTTCCATAAATCGGGATAGGTTAAAAGCTTGCCTTCAGGCGTATCCATTAAACCTTTTGTAACCGTTAGAATGGGAATATCTTCCGGAATTAACGGCAGCACGGTGTCTCCGAACCAGTTTACACCAAAACTGCTGACGCCACCAATAATCATGTCGGCGCCGCAAATGGCACTCTTTACATCTTCGATTTGATAGAATTGAATTCCTAACGGAAAATCCTTTGTAAATTTCGGGTGCCGGTTATTTTGCATACAACCTTTGATAATGTCTCTGTCTAAAGGTGTTCCCACCAGTCTGACCTCGTGGCCGTTTTCACGCGCGGGGAACGCTAAGGCCGACCCCATCATGCCGGCACCGATAATTGTCACTGTTGACATATGAATCCTCCTGTTTTTGACGTGCGTTATTTTATCTATTATATAACAAAACATTGGATTTATCAAGAACAGGAGGATAATGTGAACATAAAATTTATAAAATGCCTTTTCAAATGGAGAGAACTGTGGTACAATAAAAATATTAGAAATGAAACGGAGTTAAGACATGAATATATTAGTGATTGGCGATGTTGTGGGCGACGCGGGAACAGAAATGTTCTTAGAAAAAATTGATGGCTTAAAAAGGCAGTATGCCATTGATTTTTGCATTGTTAATGCTGAAAATGCCTGTTCCAATAACGGCATTTCCCGCCGTAAGGCAGAAATGCTTTTAGAAAATGGTGCAGACGTGCTGACCTTGGGTAACCACGCCTTTCGTCAAAAAGATGCGGAGAGTCTTTTGGCGCATAACAATCGCATTGTGCGACCGCTGAATTTTCCTGAGGGAACGCCCGGAAAAGGTGTGACGGTTTTAGAAGCCTGTGGTAAAAAAATTGCTGTTATTAATGCTTTGGGCAGATGTTATATGGATTATATGGATTGCCCCTTCAGGGGGATAGACAGTGTGCTGCAGAATCTGCAGGCAGACCTGATTTTTGTTGATTTTCATGCAGAAGCAACCAGCGAAAAGATTTCCATGGGTTGGTATTTAGACGGACGTGTTACGGCTGTTTTTGGTACTCACACACATGTGCAGACCGCAGACGAGTGGGTACTGCCCAAGGGAACGGGTTATATCACCGATGTAGGCATGACGGGCCCGGCGTTTTCTTGTCTGGGCGTGAAAAAAGAAATCACCATAGAGCGTTTTTTAACTTGTCTTCCGCGCCGTTTTGAATTTGCTGAGGGCAAATCACAGCTTTGTGGTGTAGTTTTTTGTGTTTCAAATGAAACAGGCAAAACTGAAAGCATAGAGAGGATTTTTATCCGATGAATAAGAAAAATATGCGAAAAGCGTTTATGCAAAAGCGCTCGGCCATCGAGCCGAAGCAGGCAGAAGAATGGTCACGGCAGATTTGTCAACAGTTGCTATCCTTTGTTGCCGAGGAAAAAGCTTCTACCATTGCTTTTTATGCCGCGTTTCGTCATGAGCCTGATTTAAAACAGGCAATTTTAGCCCTGCTTGCTGACGGAAAAACTGTTGCTTTTCCAAAATGCGGTAAAGAGGGCGCTATGACTATACATGCCATAACACGGTGGGAACAGCTTGAAACGGGAAAATTCGGCATCTTAGAGCCGCCGGAGAGAATTACAGTATCACCAACAGACTTTGATGTGGTGGTCGTGCCGGGTTGTGCCTTTGGCAGAGATATGTCCCGCCTTGGCTATGGTGGTGGGTACTATGACCGTTATTTGCCCCAGTGTACCAAAGCAAAACGTGTGGGGATCTGCTTTGATGCATGCCTGACAGACAGTGTGCCGTCAGAATCTTTTGATTGTAAGATGGATTTTGTGATTACAGAAAATGGGACTTTGAAAGCTTATGAATAATCTGTAAAAAAGTTTTTTGTCAAGTTGAAAAGTGGAGAATTTTGTGATATACTTAACGTAGGAACATTTTACATTGTAGAAATTACATAAAAAGAGTAGAAATGAGGATGGAAATGGACGTTTTTCTGGAATATTTAATGCGTAAAAGAGCATCGGGTCTTGATAAACTCAAGGAGCTCGGCTTGGTGATTGCCGGTATTTTGCTTTGTATTGCCATTTTGCTTTTTATGCCGCTTGTCCGGTTTTTGGCAGCTTATGTGCCGTTAGCGATTGCAGCCGTAGTGTATGGCGTTGTGATTTTGTCTCGTAACTTTAATCTGGAATATGAATATATATTTACAAATGGCGACTTAGATATTGATATCGTTAAAGCTCAGAAGACAAGAAAACGCATGACCAGTATTAGATGTAAAAACATTGAACTGATGGCGTCAGATAGTAATATGGTCTATAAGCGTGATTTTGAGGGAGATAATTTTTCTAAAGAGTTTGATGCGGTTTTTGACGTGCGTCAAGGTGGTATTTATCATGTGATTTATACCTTTGACGGTGAACGTATGCTTCTTTCTTTCCAACCGCCGGTCAAGCTTTTGGCGGCGATGAAAAAAATGAATCCTCGCTGCGTGTTTGTGGACGCAGAGGATGCAGCAGCTGCAGAAGCCGCAGAATAAAACGTGAAAGCCAAGTAAAAGGATGATGGTATGAAAGCAGAAATAATTGCTGTGGGCACAGAAATTTTAGTTGGCGACATTGTGAATACCAATGCACAGTTTTTGTCAAGCCGTTTATTTGCGCTGGGTGTTGACATGTATTATCAAACTGTGGCGGGCGATAATCCAGAACGCTTAAAAGAGGCCATTCGCTTGGCGTTTTCCCGGGCAGATATGGTGATTTTTTCCGGTGGCTTAGGGCCCACGGAGGATGATTTAACAAAAGAAACAGTGGCGGAGTATTTTCATGTTCCGCTGCTTTTTCATAGAGACATTGCTGAGGGAATTGAACGGTATTTGGGCGGTAAATGTCCTGTGAGCAATCAAAAACAGGCATATATTCCCCAGGGTGCTCTGGTGCTCCAAAATGACAACGGAACGGCTCCGGGCATTATTTTAGAGCAAGAGGGAAAAACGGCGATTCTGCTGCCGGGACCACCCAAAGAGCTGATTCCCATGTTTCGCGTTCAGGTTGAGCCTTATCTTCGCTCGAAGTCCGGCTTTGTGATGGCGGAAAAAACCCTACGGTTGTTTGGTATTGGAGAGGCTAAGGTAGGAGAGGTTGTGTCTGACTTAATGGCAGGTGCTAACCCTACAGTTGCGCCTTATGCCAAAGATAATGAGGTGACGCTGCGGATTGCTGCCAAAGCGGAAAGTGAAGCTGAGGCGCAGCAGATGATTCAAAGCATGCAACAGGAAATTGAAGCGCGTTTGGGCGATTATGTCTATGGCTATGATGAGCAGGACATGAAACAAACTGTGGGACAGTTACTGATTCAAAAAGGTTTGATGATTGCTTGTGCTGAATCTTGTACTGCAGGAAGACTGACAGCAGCATTGGGTGATGTTTCGGGTATTTCGTCTGTGCTCTCAGAGAGCATCGTGACCTATTCCAATGAGGCGAAGATGAAATATTTAGGCGTTTCTGCCGAAATTTTAGAACAGTATGGAGCCGTCAGCCATGAAACTGCTGAAGCAATGGCGCGTGGCATTTGTCAGAGAACCGGAGCTGATATTGGTGTTTCCGTGACGGGAATTGCCGGTCCTGATGGAGGCACTCCGGAAAAACCGGTGGGACTTGTGTATGTCGGCGTTTGTTATTTGGGCGAGGTGACGGTGCTAAAACTCAATCTGCACGGCAATCGTGACAGAGTCAGAAACGGTGCCGTGATGCACGCATTAAATGCTGTGAGAAAGCGAGTTCTCGGCATCTGACGAGATTTTTAAAATAATGAAATTTATAAAAGTGAGGAATATAACATGAATGATAAAAGACCGCCGGTATCGGACAAAAAAATCCTTTCACCGGTCACAAAAAGAACGGGTCAGGATGAACGTTTAGAAGCTTTGGATATGGCCATGAAGCAGATTGAAAAGGCATACGGCAAAGGTGCTGTCATGCGTCTTGGCAGTGAAACAAAACTTAGCGTGGAATCCATTTCAACCGGTGCACTGAGTTTAGACTTAGCACTTGGTATTGGTGGACTTCCTAAGGGCAGAATCGTGGAAATCTACGGTCCTGAATCCTCCGGTAAAACCACGGTGGCACTCCATTGCGTTGCAGAGGCTCAAAAACTGGGCGGCAACGTGGCATTTATTGATGCCGAGCATGCTTTAGACCCCATTTATGCAGAACATTTAGGCGTGAATGTGGCAGATTTGTTGGTGGCACAGCCGGATACTGGTGAACAAGCACTCGAAATTGCTGAAATGTTGACACGCAG
The DNA here is from genome assembly GCA_045595795.1 of Clostridia bacterium. Lineage (GTDB taxonomy): Bacteria > Bacillota > Clostridia > UBA1381 > UBA9506 > UMGS755. The sequence goes on from JAZOBC010000066.1 coordinate 5,028, forward strand.
CGGTGCCATTGACCTATTGGTTGTTGACTCTGTGGCGGCACTTGTGCCTAAGGCAGAAATCGAGGGTGAAATGGGCGATTCTCACGTGGGTCTTCATGCCCGTTTAATGAGCCAGGCTCTGCGTAAACTTGCCGGTGTGATCAGCAAGTCTAACACCATTGCTATTTTTATCAATCAGTTGCGTGAAAAGGTGGGCGTCATTTACGGTAATCCCGAGGTGACCACCGGTGGTCGTGCGCTTAAGTTCTATGCCTCTGTTCGCATGGAAATCAGAAAGCAGGACTTTATTAAAAAAGGTACTGAAAACATTGGTGTCCGCACGAAAGCTAAGGTCGTGAAGAACAAAGTGGCTCCGCCCTTCCGTGAAGCAGAATTTGACATTATGTATGGCGAGGGTATTTCGAAGGTTGGCTGCGTTTTAGATGTGGCAGCTGATTTAGATATTGTACAAAAAAGCGGTGCTTGGTATAACTATGGTGATCTGCGCATTGGTCAGGGTCGCGAAAATGCCAAAGTTTATTTAACTGAAAATTCGGCACTTTTGGAGGAAATTGAACAAAAGGTGCGTGATAAGGTTTTTGCAAAAACAGCACCTTCTGATGCAGAAGCAGGAGAATAAGCATGAGAACTTTGATTGACCATGGGCTTGTCATGACCATGGATGCCGGTAAAATCTATCGGGATGGCTGTGTGCTCGTTGAAGATTCAATGATTTCTTATGTAGGTGATCGTTCCGGACTTACGGTGTCATACGACAGCGTCATTGATGCAAAGGGCGGCTTGGTCATGCCCGGTCTTGTGAATGCTCACACTCATAGTCCCATGACCTTGTTCAGAGGCTGCGGCAATGGTTTGGCATTGGATGAATGGTTAAACGACCATATTTTTCCGTTAGAAGACCGGTTAGATGATGAGGCTGTATATTACGGAACGCTGCTCGGTTGTGCCGAAATGATTCGAAGCGGCACTACTGCTTTTGCCGATATGTATTTTTTCAGTGAAAGCTCGGTCAGGGCAATTTTAGAATCCGGCATGAAAGCCAATGTTTCGCGTTGCATAAATGGTATGAGCCAGGATTATAAAAAAAGTTTGGCAGAGGCGAGAGCGTTGTTTTCTGCCTATCATATGGCAAATGACGGCGCATTGCGGATTGAGCACGCAGCTCACGCGGTCTATATCTGCAGCCGTGAGGTGCTTCGCAAGGTTGCAGAGGCAGCAAAAGAGGATGGAACGGGTGTTCATATTCACTTGAGTGAAACGATGAAAGAAAATCGTGATTGTTATAGAAAATACGGAAAATCTCCGACAGAAATTATGCGTGATATGGGTATTTTTGATGTGCGCACGATAGCGGCACATGGTGTCTATCTCAGCGAAAATGATATGGATATTTTGCACGCTTATGATGTCAGCATTGCCCATAACCCAACCAGTAACTTAAAGCTTGCCAGCGGTGTTGCAAACATCAAGGAAGCAATGGAAAAGCAAGTCAATGTTGCCTTAGGAACAGACGGGGCAGCCAGCAACAACGCTTTGGATGTTTTTGCGGAAATGAAATTGGCGGCACTCTTGCATAAAGGCATGCGGCTTGATCCAAAACTGATTCCGGCGCAAACTGCTTTGGAAATGGCAACGGTGAACGGTGCTAAAGCCTTGGGACGCGAGCAGGAAACAGGCAAACTGCGAGCCGGTTACAAAGCTGATCTTATTGTGCTTGATGCGGAGGCGCCGGCACTGAATCCGGTTCACGATCCTGCATCTATTGCAGTCTATAGCGGTTGTGGGGGACATGTAGTGACCACTGTGATTAACGGAACTGTTGTGATGAAAGATAGAGAAATGTTAACGCTGGATATGGAAAAGATTAAACATGGAGTTGTAAAAGCAACACAGCGGATGGGCTTGTAAAGGCGTAGTCGGGGGGAATTAGCAAAAGATGAAGTATGCAGTGATTGATATGGGGTCTAACACCATTAGACTTTGTATTTATGAAATAAAAGAAGGCGCACTTGACCAGATTTTAAACCGTCGCAAAATGGCTCTTTTGGGTTCTAAGACCCAAAATGGAGCCTTAACGGAGGAGGGAATCGGTGCAGCGTGTGATGCTTTATGTGAGCTGCAGGCCGTATCCCAAGACTATCAGGTCGAGGCGCTTTTTGTGTTTGCCACAGCAGCAATTCGTAACATTTCTAACACGGAATCGGTTGTTTCAGAAATTTTTCAAAGAACCGGTATCTCGGTTGATGTATTGAGCGGTGAGGAAGAAGCTTTTTTAACTTTTTTAGGGGCTGCACAGGCACAGTCTATTGTTGACGGTGTCATTGCTGATATTGGCGGTGGCAGCACAGAGCTTGTCCTTATAAAAAACGGTAGACCTGTGCAGACGGCAAGTTTTCCAATTGGTTCACTCACTGCCTTTGTTCGCTTTGTAAAAAAACGTCCCGCCGGACGGGAACAAATCATGGCGATTCGTTCCTATGTGCGACAGTTGATTGCGTCAGAATTTTCTCAGGATATTACGGCAGAGGTGCTTTACGGCATTGGCGGAGCAACCCGTGCCGCTCATGAGCTTGAAAAGGTGTTATACCCATCATCAGGTGGTGCTATTCCTGTGTTGGATATGCTGCTTTATCGTTTGCTTGACGATGAACGTTTGGCAGAGGAAAGTATTTTAAAGGCGAGTCCAGAGCGGTTGGATACAGCCCTTCCTGGGGTCGCAATTCTATGTGAAACGGCAGAATTTTTTGGATGCAAGCATCTGGATGTCTGCAAGGCGGGGGTTCGGGAAGGATATATCAGAAAACAATTGGGCATGCTTGGAAATGAGGGAGCATAAATGGAAAAAACCGTTGCATTTGCAACCTTAGGGTGCAAGGTGAATCAATATGAGTCAGAGGCGATTTTAGAAAAATTTGTTGCCGCGGGTTATCGTGCAGTAGATTTTTCAGAAAAAGCTGATGTTTATGTTGTGAACACCTGTACGGTAACGCATTTAAGCGACCGGAAATCCCGACAGATGATTCGTCGGGCTAAACAAAAAAATCCTGATGCGGTGCTGGCTGTTATGGGATGTTATTCGCAAACTGACCCGGAAGCGGTTTCAGCTATTTCTGAGGTAGATATTATCATTGGTACGGCAGGCAGAGAACAACTTCTCTCAGCGGTGGAACAGTTTTTAGCTGAAAAACGTCAACTGAATTTTGTATCAGAGTTACAGTCTGATTGCGGCTTTGAACCACTTGAAATTGATGGTAGCAAACAAGAACACACCCGTGCCTACTTAAAGGTGCAGGATGGTTGCAATCAATTTTGTTCCTATTGTATCATTCCCTATGCGCGAGGTAGAATTCGCTCGCGCAGTATTGCTGATTCAGTCAGCGAGGCAAAAAGGCTTTCCCGGGCGGGCTTTCGTGAACTTGTATTGACCGGTATCCATTTGGCGTCTTGGGGAAAAGATAGCGGCGAAGGAAATTTGCTTCAATTACTCAAGGCGCTTCACGACGTTTCAGGCATTCATCGGATTCGTCTTGGTTCTTTAGAACCCACATTGTGTGATGAGGCTTTTGTGAAAGGTCTTTGCGACTTGCCAAAGGTTTGCCGACATTTTCATTTGTCGCTGCAAAGCGGATGTGACGCTACGCTAAAACGTATGAATCGAAAATATACGTCTACAGTGTATCGTAAGGCGGTAGAATGTATCAGAAGTCATATGCCGGATGCTGCCATTACGACCGATGTCATCGTAGGCTTTCCCGGAGAAACAGAGGCGGAGTTTGGCGAAACGTATGACTTTATTCAGGCGTTAGGCCTGGCGGATGCTCACATTTTCAAATTTTCTCCTCGTCAGGGTACACCAGCGGTTAAAATGCCCATGCAGATTTCACCGGAACTGAAAGAGGAAAGAAGTCGGGCGTTGATTGCTTTAACTGAGGAAAATAAACAGAAATTTGCAGCTACTTATATCGATAAACGCGAAGAAGTTTTGTTTGAACAAATGATAGAACCGGGCATGTGGGAAGGGAAAACGCAAAATTATCTCACGGTTTGGGTGCAAAGTGATGAGGCGTTGTCCGGCGCGTTTAGAACCGTTTTATTGACGGCTTGCGAAAGTGGAGTTTTGAAGGGAACTCTTTGTTAGAAGAAAGCATAGAGGTCGGCTACTGCGAATACAATGAACCAAAGGGATTTTGGAAGTTGGTGTGGTATGCTGGTGATTATAAAAAAGTGGAATTTGTTGTTACTTTCAGCAATTTTTCTTTGTATTGTAGTTGGAACAGGTTTTTTGCTGAGACAGAGTACAGCCATTTCAACGGCTGCAATGCCCGTTTTTGGTAAGCGTATTATTGTGGACGCCGGTCATGGGTCGCCCGATGGGGGCGCTGTTGGAAGCAGGCAGGTTTTGGAAAAAGATTTGAACCTGCAAATTGCCCTGTTATTGCAGCAATATTTAGAGCAAAGTGGCGCAGAGGTGATTATGACACGCTCGGATGATAATGGGATTTATGATCTTGAAAGCAAAACCATACGTCAAAAAAAGCGAACAGATTTATCTAACCGTGAAAAGCTGATGGCTGAATCGGAAGCCGATTTCTTTGTCAGCATTCACATGAATCGTTTTTCTGATTCGCGCTATAGCGGTCCGCAGGTGTTTTATTCTGTGAATCATGAACAGTCAAAGCCCCTGGCAGAAGCAGTTCAACAAGAGATGATTGCTGTGCTTGAACCGCCATCTGAACGTGTTGTGAAACCGGCAGGAAAAGAAATTTATTTGTTGAGCAAGGCAAAGCTTCCGGCGATTTTAGTGGAATGTGGTTTTTTGTCCAACGATCGGGAGGAGCAGCTTTTGCTCGATGAAACCTATCAGAAAAAAACGGCTTGGTCAATTTATTGCGGCTTGACAAAATATCTGACTGCCGCAGGCTGAACGACATATAACGAAAGAATTTTATGCAAAGGAGTAAGTGGAGTGAAGAAGATAAAAATTCCATACCTGAATCTGTTGCCCATTTTGCTGATTGCTTTTTTGCTTTTTAAACTTGTAAATAGCATGAAGCTTAGTTTGGATGGCATCTTCGGGACGCTTTATCAATGCGTTTCCTATTTTGTTTTTGGCTTTGTGCTTGCCTACCTTTTAAATCCGGCATTGAATTTTTTTGAAGGTCTCATCCGCTCGAAACGTGACACAGAGAAAATGAGAGCTTGTAAACGCGCTTGTATTATTACGTTTATTTATGTATTATTACTTGGTTCTTTCAGTGTTTTTGTAGTTGCTGTTATTCCGACGATACGGGAAGCGATTCAGGAACTGATGGATAACGTTCCGCGCTATGCAAGCTATTTTAGAGCATGGATTGATGATATTTCCGGCACGGTGCATCCTTACGTGTCTGGGAACATGGATGTCTGGATAGAGGAGTGCTTCCAGTTTTTGTATAACTGGCTCCAGAAACTTGATTTGTCGTCCATCGGCGGCGCTGTTTCATCGGGTGTCAGCACAGTTGCATCAGTTTTGGTTCATCTTGGCTTTGGCTTGGTGATTTCAATTTATTTTCTTTTTAGCAAAGAGCAACTGCTTTTGGGACTCAAAAAAATGGTTTATGCTCTTTTGAGCCGTGAACGTGGCGACAAGCTATTAGAGGTTGGAAGAAAAACCCATCGTATCTTTGTCAACTTTATTGTCAGCAAAGTGCTTCAATCTCTCATTATGTTTGTTTTGGGACTTTTGGTGCTTGTACCGATTGGCGTTCCCTTTGCGCTTTTAATTTCGCTTTTCATTGCACTTACGAACATGATTCCGTATTTCGGTCCGTATATTGGTGCGATTCCCAGCGTGCTGCTTGTGCTGTTTTACAGTCCGGTTATGGCGCTTTGGGTGCTTTTATATGCTGTTGGGGTTCAGATTCTTGACAATGTTATTATCGGCCCGAAAATTATGTCTGACAAGGTGGGGATCAGTCCGCTTTTGGTCATTCTCGGCGTCACCATTGGCGGCGCCTTGGGCGGTGTTTTAGGTATGATTATCGGTGTGCCGGTTGTGGCGGTGGTCAAATTTGTTTTTTATGACCCTTACATTGAAAAGAAATTGAACGAAAAATCTATTTCAATTTAGAGGCAAAGGAAAAATTTACAATCGTTTGAATGTATATAAAAAAACCGTAAAAAAAAACTTGCAAAGTGAAATGTTATGTGATATAATCAACGTGTTATGCAAGATGGTTGAAAGAGGTGAAACAAATGAAAGAAGGAATTCATCCCACATATTCTGACACAACGATCAAATGTGCTTGCGGTAATGTGATCGAAACCGGTTCTACCAGAGAGAATATTACTGTTGAAATTTGTTCTAAGTGTCATCCGTTCTTTACAGGTAAGCAGAAACTGGTAGATACGGGCGGACGTGTTGAAAAGTTCAGAAAGCGTTTTGGTCTCACAGAAAAATAAGTCTATGAGAATGTTTTGGTTCCCTTGGAAGAGAAATGATGGAGGTAAATGCAATGTTTAATGCGATGCTGACAGTTGTAAAAATTCTGCATATCATCATCACAATTATCCTGGTTGCCGTTGTTCTGTTCCAGTCCGGTAAACAGGCTGGATTGTCAGGCTCAATTGCCGGTGGTTCTGAAACCTTTTTCGGCAAGAACAAGGGCAGAACAATTGACGCAATCTTAGAAAAATGGACATCTGTTATTGCCGTTGTTTTCTTAATAACATCAATTGCATTGTATGTTATGTTAGGACAAGTTGGCTGATGATGCAAGGTTTAGATCGATTGTGAAAATGAAACCGTGCGTTTTTTGGCGTACGGTTTTTTTCATGAAAATTTGTAATTGGACTTGCTTTTTTTTAAGATTTCGTTTAAACTATACTTATAAAGTCAATATCAATACAAATGTAAATATGGAGGTTTAATATGATTTCAGCAGGTGAATTCAGAAACGGTGTGACCTTTGAATTTGAAGGCAATGTTTTTCAGGTTGTTGAGTTTCAGCATGTAAAGCCCGGTAAAGGTGCGGCTTTCGTTAGAACCAAACTGAAAAATGTCATCACTGGTGGTGTGGTTGAAAAAACCTTCCGTCCCACTGAAAAAATGCCTAAGGCACACATTGAAAGAAAGAACATGGCATACTCTTACAACGATGGTGATTTGTTCTATTTTATGGACAATGAAACCTTTGATATGATGCCTCTGTCTCAGGATCAGTTAGGTGATGCCCTGAAGTTTGTAACCGAAAACATGAATGTTGTGGTTCTGTCTTATAAAGGCTCTGTGTTTGGTGTTGAACCACCGACATTTGTTGAACTGAAGGTTACAGAAACTGAGCCCGGCTTTAAGGGTGATACCAGTACCGGTGCTACCAAGCCCGCAACACTGGAAACCGGTGCAACTATTAACGTTCCCTTGTTTATTGACCAGGATGACGTTATTCGTGTTGACACAAGAACCGGTGAATACATGGAGCGTGTATAAAAACGCTGACATGTGTCTATCATATGTTGGAAAGGAAGTGTCATAATGGGATATTTATCTGAAAAGGCAGCATACTTACGTGGCCTGGCGGAAGGCATGAAGCTGGAGGAAAAAGGCGACGAAGGGAAAATGCTTGCAAAAATCATTGATGCAATGGAAGAATTTGCTGCCAGTATTGATGATTTAAACGATATCGTAGAAGAATGCGAAGAACGCATTGACGATTTAGATGAGTTTGCTACAGAACTGTCTGATATGTTTTCCGAGTGCTCTCATGAAGGTTGCTCGTGCGGCTGTGATGATGAGGACGACGAAGATTTAGATGACATGGAGTTTTACGAAGTTGAATGCCCTCATTGTGAAGAAAAGGTATATTTTGATGAGGACATGATGGACAACGATGATCTGATTTGCCCGAATTGCGGCGAAGTGATTGAGATTGAAATTGATGACTGATTTGAGTCATATCAAGCAAAAAGCCGGACTGAGTTAATTCAGTCCGGCTTTTTGCTTGGTTTTATTTTTAAAACAATCCGATGACAATCCCGACAGCAGCAGATGCCACCAAATATATAATGGGATGCAATTTGAAAATTTTCATCAGAACAAAGACTACTGCAAAAATACAAACAGAGGGAATATCAATGAAGGATAAAAGGTTGCCTGTAAAGGGCAAACGGACTAACGATGTTTGTGCAACTGTTACACCGGCAGCAGCAATCAGACCGGTGACGGCAGGACGCAGACCGTAAAAAGTGGCACCAACATATCGGTTATCACGAAAGGTATCTAAAATTCGTGCCACAATCAACATAATGATGGTAGGTGGTGCAATCAAGCCTATGGTTGCTACCAATGCACCCGGTATACCGGCAGTAAGATATCCGGCATAGGTTGCCATGTTCACGCCGATGGGGCCGGGTGTTGACTCGGAAATGGCAATCATATCTGCCAATAACTCTTCGGTAAACCAACCGGTTCTGGTGGCAATATCTCGAAGAAAAGGCAGGGTAGCGAGCCCACCGCCAATAGCAAAGAGACCGGTTTTAAAAAATTCATAAAACAGACGAAGATAAATCATTTTGAAATCTTCCTCCCCTGTAAGAGTAGTCCCGCTAAAGCTGCAAAAAGCACCAAAATGATGGGCGAAACATCAAAAAAACAAGTCAACAGAAATACAATGAGACCAATCGCAATACCCCATCCGTCTTTAATGGCTTTCTTGCCCAATTTAATAACGGCATCTAAAATTAAAGCACAAACACAGGCGCGAATGCCGATGAATGCGTTTTTTACCACGGCAAGCTCTGCAAAATTCGTTAAAACTGCCGCGATGATGGTGATGATAATCAGTGAGGGAAAGACCACACCCAAGGTGGCAGCTAAGCCACCCAAGGTGCCCTTTAAGCGATATCCTACCAAGGTGGCGGTGTTTACAGCAATTACCCCAGGTGTGCACTGTGCAATGGCATAATAGTCCATCAGCACCTCTTCGGTTGTCCATTTCTTTTTATCCACAAGCTCTCGTTGCAGCATGGGTAGCATAGCATAACCGCCGCCAAATGTAAAACCACCGATACGAGCAAAGGTCAGAAATAAATCCAACAATTCCTTCATGTATTCATCTCCTATTATAGCATCCATCTATATTGTATCACAGGATGGAGGGAAAATAAATAAAAAAACATTAAAATTACAAAAAATATGAGCTGATTGTATTCGCAAAAGTAATTTTGAGATACTCCTGTAGGCAGGAAAGCGAAAATTTACTGTTAAATGCTTGACAAATGTTGTGGAAAAAGTTATGATATTGTTATATACTTTTTATGCTAAGATGATAGCATTTTGATGACAATATGCGGAGGTTATGTATGAAAAACACAGACAAAACAATGGAAAAAATTGTTGCCTTGTGCAAAGGCAGAGGTTTTGTATATCCCGGCTCCGAAATCTATGGTGGTCTTGCCAATGCTTGGGATTACGGCCCGCTGGGTGTAGAACTGAAAAACAATATTAAACGTGCTTGGTGGAAAAAATTCATTCAGGAATCTCCGTATAACGTAGGACTTGATGCAGCCATTTTGATGAATTCTCAAACATGGGTTGCTTCCGGCCATGTGGGTGGCTTTTCTGACCCCTTGATGGATTGCCGTGAGTGTAAAGCACGCTACCGAGCGGATAATCTGATTGAAGATTACTTAAAGGAAAAAGGCGAGCCGGCAACGGTTGACGGCTGGAGCAATGAGCAGATGCTTGCGTTTATCAACGAGCATGAAATTGCCTGTCCCAAATGTGGCAAGCGGAATTTTACTGATATCCGCAAATTTAACCTGATGTTCAAAACATTCCAGGGTGTTACGGAGGACAGCACTTCAGAATTATATCTGCGTCCTGAAACGGCGCAGGGTATTTTCGTTAATTTTAAAAATGTTCAGAGAACTACCAGAAAGAAAGTACCTTTCGGTATCGGTCAGGTGGGTAAATCCTTTAGAAATGAAATCACACCGGGTAACTTCATCTTCCGTATTCGTGAATTTGAACAGATGGAACTGGAATTCTTCTGTGCCCCCGGCGAAGATTTGAAATGGTTTGCATATTGGAAAGAATTTTGTATCAACTGGTTGTTGTCCTTGGGTATCAGCCGCGACAGCTTAAAGCTTCGTGACCATTCTCCTGAGGAACTGTCTCATTACAGCAATGCAACTACCGATGTGGAATTTATGTTCCCATTCGGTTGGGGCGAGTTGTGGGGCATTGCTGACAGAACAGATTTTGACTTAAAACAGCATGCAACCCATTCCGGTGAAAATTTTGAGTATACAGATCCCATTAGCGGAGAAAAATATATTCCATACTGCATTGAACCCTCTTTGGGTGCTGACCGTGTGACCTTGGCATTCTTAACTGAGGCTTATGATGAAGAAGCTGTTGGTGACAACGATACTCGTGTTGTTATGCGCTTCCATCCTGCACTAGCACCGATTAAGGCTGCTGTGCTTCCCCTTTCTAAGAAATTATCTGAAGGCGCTATGGCTCTGTATCAAGACCTCGCAAGTCACTTTATGTGTGAATTTGATGAATCCGGCAGCATTGGTAAGCGGTATCGCCGTCAGGATGAAATCGGTACGCCTTTCTGTATTACCTATGACTTTGACAGTCCGGAAAACGGAACCGTTACCATTCGTGAACGTGACTCTATGGAACAGGTAACTGTAAAAATTGAAGAGGTAGCATCTTACCTTGAAGAACGTTTAAAATTTTAAATGAATATTCATAATTTGTTATTTTTGTATTGACAGATGGCAAAAAATTTAGTATTCTATAATAAGGAGCTTCACCAGTCAATCAGAGAAGGAGCGGTAGAGATGTTATCAAAAGAGGTAGTTGTGCATAATCAAGTTGGCTTGCACGCAAGGCCTGCTACATTTTTTATACAGAAATCAAATGAATTCAAATCCGGCATCTGGGTGGAAAAGAATGATCGCCGTGTGAATGCCAAGAGCCTTTTGGGTGTTCTTTCTTTGGGTATCACCAAGGGAACGCATATTACCATCATTGCAGATGGCTCCGACGAGGTAGAGGCAGTTACGGCTTTGGCTCATCTGATTGGCGGAACCATTGTTGAGGATTGATTTATTTTTACAAGAACGATATGTGACGAAAGGTGTGCTTTAGGGCGCACCTTTTGTGGTATAGGAGGTGATGTTTTGGACCGTGAATCTTTGCTGAATTTGCCGGAAGAGCCGGGCGTTTATATTATGAAGGACCAGAAGGATACGGTCATTTATGTCGGCAAAGCAAAAATTTTGAAAAATCGTTTGAAACAATATTTCACAGCTGTTGAAAACCATACGCCGAAAGTGAAGGCTATGGTTTCTAACATCCACTCCTTTGAATATATTATTACAGACAGCGAAATAGAGGCTTTGATTTTAGAATGCAATCTGATTAAAAAATATAAGCCTTATTACAATATTCTGCTGAAGGATGATAAACACTATCCTTATATCAAAATCACGCTGCGGGATGAGTATCCGCGCATTTTTCTCACGCGCAAAATGGAAAAGGACGGCAATAAATATTACGGACCTTATACAAGCAGCAGTGCGGTTCGAGAAGCGATTGACATGGTTTCTAAACTGTGTAAATTGCCGACCTGTAGCTTGAAAATGCCGAGGGATATGGGCAAAAAACGCGAGTGCCTGCATGCTCACATTGAACAATGCATTGCACCATGCAAGACTCCTGTTTCAAGGGAGGCGTATCGCCGACTGATTGCGCGCGCCTGTAGTTTTTTGGAAGGTGACCATGATGAGATTCTTTCGCAACTGCAAACGGACATGGAAGCGGCATCTGCGGCACTTGAGTTTGAACGTGCTGCGCTCCTGCGTGATAAAATAAATGCGATTCGCAAAATCGAAGAACGGCAAAAAGTTATATCTGACAGGCAAGCCGATGAGGATATAGTCGGTTTTTACAGACAGGGAACCAAAACCTATGGTGAGGTGTTTTTCATTCGCCATGGCCGGTTGATTGGGCGCCACAGCACCGTTTTAGATAAAACCGGTGACACACCGGATGATGTACTCTGTAGTGAATTTCTGAAACAGTTTTATCTTGAAAACAGCGACATTCCCCGCAAGGTATACACTTGCTGGCGGGCAGAGGATGAGGAACTGATTGCAGACTGGCTCAGTCAAAAAGCAGGACGCAAAACAGAGCTCCGGTGCCCGGTTCGGGGTGAAAAGAAAAAACTGACAGAGATGGCGAGTAAAAATGCCCGACAGAATGCAGTGGATCATCTGCTGCGTGACAGCGGCAAAAACGTGCCGAAAAGTGTTTTGGAATTAAAAGAAAAGTTGGGGCTTGAAAAGCTTCCCAAACGTTTAGAAGCCTATGATATTTCCCACACCGCAGGGAGTGATGCCGTGGGAAGCATGATTGTTTTTTGTGATGGTAAGCCGGCACGGAGTCAATATCGTCGCTTTAAAATTGAGGCAGCCAAGGGTGGCGACGATTGCCAGAGTATGACTGAGGTTTTGTTTCGCCGTTTTCGTCATGCCAAGGAAGAGCAGGAGGCGCTGGATGCCGGAGAGAATATTCAGACAAAGTTCCTGCCGCTTCCTGATATACTCTTGTTAGATGGTGGCAAAGGGCAGGTCAGCGCCATTTCAAGCCTTTTAGAGCTTTTAGACCTCTCCATTCCGCTATTTGGTATGGTAAAGGATGACCGCCACAGAACCAGAGGCCTTGTGACAGAATCAGGAGAAGAAATCAGCTTTTTAAAAACGTCGGAGAGCTTCCGTCTTCTATCAACTATGCAGGAAGAAGTTCATCGCTTTGGACTTGAGTATCACAAAAAGCTGCGTAAAAAACATGTGACAGGTTCTGTACTGGAGGAAATTGAGGGTGTGGGCAGTGAAACAAGAAAAAAACTGATTCGTCACTTTAAAACCGTGACTGCAGTTAAGGAGGCAAGCGTAGAAGAACTCTGTCGTGTTTCAGGATTGTCACGACAAACGGCGAAAAATATTTATAACTTTTTTCACAAAACATCTTGAATTTTTAGCGAATTTATAATATACTTTTCGTATGTATATGATTGGAAGGTGTCTGTTTTGAGGATTGCTGTAGATGCTTTTGGCGGCGATAACGCACCGGAAGCGGTTGTAAAAGGTTGCGTTATGGCGGCGCAGCAAATATCGGATGAAATTATTTTAGTGGGTGATGAAGCGAAAATATCTGCACTTTTGGCGCAGGAAAATGTGCCGGAGGGAAAGATTACTGTTTGTCACGCTTCTGAAGTCATTGAAACAGGTGATTCTCCGGTAGAAGCCATTCGCAAAAAAAAGGATTCTTCCTTGGTAGTGGCATTGAACCTGGTGAAAAATAACGAGGCTGATGCGGTTGTTTCAGCCGGCAATACAGGTGCTTATCTTGCCGGTGCCTTTCGCTTTTTGGGCAGAATGAAGGGTATTAAGCGTCCTGCCTTAACAGCTGTGATGCCTACAACAGCAGCTCATAGCGTTATTTTGGATGTGGGTGCTAACGCTGATTGCCGTCCTGAGCATTTGGTACAGTTTGCTCACATGGGTACGATTTATGCAGAGCACGTGCTTGGCATTGAAAAACCTCGTGTGGCACTACTCAATATTGGTGCTGAGGAAGCTAAGGGTAATGCGCTGACCAAAGAAACGCATGGGCTTCTTAAAGAAGAACCTTTAAACTTCGTTGGAAACATTGAACCGCGTGATGTGCCTTTTGGCAAAGCTGACGTCATTGTTTGTGACGGTTTTTCCGGTAATGTCGTGATTAAGCTGATTGAGGGAACTGTGTCGGCGTTGTTTTCTATGCTTAAAGGTGTATTTTATAAAAGTTTAAAGACAAAGCTTGCTGCAGCGGTGCTTAAGCCGGGGCTTAAAAATGTGAAAGCTACCATGGATTATTCTGAATATGGCGGCGTGCCCCTTTTAGGCATTGATGGCGTCGTGTTTAAAGCGCATGGCAGCTCCGATGCTGTGACGATTTGTAATGCTGTTCGTGCTGCAGGCGATTATGCTCGTGACGGCATTAACGATAAAATCAAAGCTGTGCTATCGACGCAGAATGCCTGTGAAGAGGAAGAAGCGTAAGACTTTCTCCCAAAGCCAGTGGCTTGGGGTGGGTATATAGAAGGTTCTGAGTGCATCAGACCGATATTCATATGGAGGTAAAATGTATGGAATTTGAAAAGGTAAAAAAAATCATTGTGGAACAAATGGGCGTAGACGAAGCTTCAATTTCTAAGGACACATCCTTCGTTGACGATCTGGGTGCAGACTCGTTAGATGTTGTAGAATTGGTCATGGCTTTGGAAGAGGAATTTGATATGGAGTTCTCTGACGGTGATGCCGAAAACGTTAAAACCGTAGGGGATCTTGTTGAGTACATTAAAGCAAACTTATAAGGAAATGAAAAAAGGAGCTGTAAAATTCTTTTTACAGCCCTTTTTTACATGAATAAAAAATCAATTCACCATGAAAATTCGAAAAGTTTTCGGGTTTTCATGATGGATTGCCGAAAGAGGAAGAACATGAATCAGTTAAAGGAATTTGAGGAGATTATCGGCTATCGGTTTACAAATCAGGAACTTTTAAAGACAGCATTGACGCATAGCTCCTATGCAAATGAGAATCGTAGCAGAAACATTCTGTTTAATGAACGCCTTGAGTTTTTAGGCGATTCGGTGCTGAGCCTGATTGTCAGTAACTATTTGTTTGAAAATTATCAAAAACTGCCGGAGGGTGATTTGACCAAAACACGTGCGACCATTGTGTGTGAGCGTTCCTTGTGGGCATGTGCGACCAATATTGAAATGGGTAAGTTTTTAATTTTAGGAAAAGGCGAAGAAATGACCGGTGGTAGAACCAGAGTCTCTATTTTAGCAGATGCCTACGAAGCCTTGATTGCAGCGATTTATTTAGACGGTGGTTTTGCCGTTGTACGGGAGTGGTTGTTAGGTCAGCTCTATGACACCATTTTGTCAGCTGTGAAAGGCAAGGTGGTGACAGACTATAAAACCGCACTGCAGGAGCGTGCACAGAAAAACGGCAGTGCAGAGATTTTATATCAGGTTGTGGACGAGATGGGGCCTGACCATAACAAAACCTTTGTGGTTCATGTATCGGTTGATGGTGAGGTTTTAGGCATGGGCGAGGGAAAAAGCAAAAAGAATGCCGAGCAAATGGCGGCACAAAATGCATATGTTAAATTAGGTGAATCCCATGGCAGGTAGGCAGAAGACAATTCCCATTTTTGTACCTCATTGGGGATGCCCCTGTGCTTGTGTGTTTTGTGACCAGAAGCAGATTACCGGTCAAAAAGAGGAAATGACGGCTGAAAAAGCCGCTGCTATCATTCATTCTGCTACAAAAGAGCGCAAGGCAGAGGATTACATAGAGGTCGGATTTTTTGGCGGCAGCTTCACTGGCATTCCTGCATTTCAACAGGAGGCACTTTTGGGTGTGGCACATGAGGCGCTTTTATCCGGCAAAATAGACAGCATACGTCTTTCAACCAGGCCGGACTATATTGATGAGGCAGTTCTTGCGCGCCTGCAACGATTTGGTGTGTCAACGGTGGAATTGGGTGCGCAGTCGATGGACGATGCTGTTTTAACGGCCTGTCATCGCGGTCATACTGCTAATCAAACGAAAGAGGCAGCGGCGCAAATTCGTGATGCAGGACTGAAACTTGGTCTGCAGATGATGCTTGGTTTGCCACAGGACACCAAAGAATTAACGCAAAAAACCGTGGATGAATTTATTGCCATGAAGCCAGTGTGTGTACGAATTTATCCCACCTTGGTTCTTCGTGGAACAGCGCTTTGCAGGATGTTTGAGGCAGGAGCCTATGAACCTCTCTCACTTGATGAGGCAGTAGAGCGCTGTGCTTTGGCATATCGCTGTTTTACAGATAGCGGCATTGATGTGATTCGTATGGGGCTGCTTGAGCCGGAGCAGGATAGTGTTTGTGCCGGACCTTGGCATCCTGCATTTGGAGAATTGGTTTTAAGTAAGGATTGCTTCTTCAGGCTATCTGCTTTAGCTAAGCCCTTTGCAGGCACAGAAATTATTATCCAGTGCCATCCGCGGTATGTGTCGATTGCAGTTGGTCAGGAAAGAAGCAATATTCATGCGCTATATAAAGTGTTTTCTTTTAAAAAGATTTTGATTGAGCAAAACCCCATGTTAGAGTGGGGTGAGCTTGTTGTTTTACAGAAACCGTAAAAATAAGGCGCTATAAAGCAGCGCCGGAAAGGTATTGGTAGCAGCATGCATTTGAAAGGTCTGAAAATGCAGGGTTTTAAGTCCTTTGCCGACACCATTGAGCTGAACTTCAGTGAGGGTATTACGGCAATTGTGGGACCGAACGGCAGCGGAAAAAGTAATATTTCCGATGCGGTTCGTTGGGTTTTGGGTGAGCAAAGCGCCAAAACTCTGCGTGGCAGCAAAATGGAAGATGTTATTTTTAACGGAACCCAAACCAGAAAACGGCTTGGGTTTGCTGAAGTGACCCTGAAATTAGATAACCATGATAAGCATTTCAATGTAGAATTTGAGGATATTGCCATCACACGGAAGGTGTTTGCATCAGGGGAAAGTCAATACCTGATTAACGATACGCCTTGCCGCCTGAAGGATATTCATGAAATCTTTATGGATACGGGTTTGGGTCGTGATGGCTATTCTATGGTGGGGCAAGGTAAAATTGATGAGATTTTGTCCTCTAAATCAGAAGATAGACGACAGATTTTTGAAGAAGCTGCCGGTATTTCCAAATATCGTTATCGCAAAGAAGAAGCTGAACGAAAACTGAGGCATACGGACGAAAATTTAGACCGCGTGGCAGATATTATCGGTGAATTAGAGGTACAAATTGGTCCTTTGACCCAGCAGGCAGAAAAGGCTAAAAAATATTTAAATCTGCGCGACTCTTTAAAAACCTATGATGTCAATGCGGCTCTGAGGGTCGTGGAACGTAGCCGCACGCAGTCTGTGGTGCTGGATGAAAAGTTGCAGGTTGCCGGAGAGCATCTTGCAAAGGTTGAGGCAGAATTGTCTGCGGCTGAAGGCGCACAGGAAAAATGCTATCAGCGTTTTGAAGAACTTGCGGCAGCGATGGCAGAGCAGGAAGCAGCCTTAAAAATAGCAGAAGATGGCGTTGTGATTAACGAACGCGAGGTAGAGGTTTTAAAAAGCACCATTGAGGGTAACTTGCGTCTGACTGAGCGTATTGAGAAAGAAACGGCTGAGCTCATAGCAGGAAAAATGTCGCTTGAGGAGAATTTACGTGCCGAGCAGCAAAAACAACAGGAAATTCAAGAACTGATGGAAAAACTTTGCCAAGACAAAGAGGTATTGATGGCAAAACTTTCAGACTTTGATAAAGATGTCGGAGATCAGAATGAGCAAATTGAAGCTCTGAAGCAAGAAATTTCGGGAGCATTTGATCGTGTGTCCGAGAGCAAAATTAAACTTTCAAATTTGACCTTGTTAGAACAGAATTTAAAAGAAAGACGCTATGAACTGACGAAGACGCTCTCAGAACGTAAAAAAGAACTTGAAGATCAGGAGGCCAAGGGCGGTAGCTTAGTATCAGAGCACGAGCGAAAGTCTGAATTTATTCAAAGTTTAGAGTTGCAGCTTGCTGAACTGCAAAAAAAGGAAGACCTCTTAAACAGTCAGTTGCGTGAAAAATCAGAGCGTGTTCAAGTCTTGCAGCAGTCTGTGAATCAGAAAAAAACGCGATTGCATCTGCTTTCTGAAATGGAGCAAAATTTTGAAGGATATTATAAAAGTGTTAAGGAAATTATGAAGCAGCATGAAAACGGCATGCTGACCCGTGTGGGCATCCATGGCCCCGTTTCAAAACTAATTTCTGTGGACAAGCCTTATGCCGATGCAATTGGTGTTGCCATTGGCGGTGCACTTCAAAACATTGTCGTGGACACGGAAGAAGATGCCAAGGAAGCAATTTCCTGCCTGAAAAAGCTTGGTGCAGGACGTGCGACTTTTATGCCGCTTTCTGCAGTGACCGGTTCTTTAATGGATATCAGCAAACTAAAGAACGAACCCGGCTTTGTGGGAATTGCCGCGCAACTGACGTCGTATGACAGTTGCTATGAGGGTGTTGTGCAGAATTTGCTTGGTAAAACGCTGGTGGTTGATAACGTAGACCATGCGATTTCTATTTCAAGAAAATATAAACAGTCCTTGCGTATTGTTACGCTGGAGGGCGAAATTTTCTATCCAGGTGGCTCTATGGCTGGTGGTTCACAGCAAAAGGGCAACCAACTCCTAAGTCGTGAACAGGAAATAAAGGAATTGGAAACAGAGTTAACGGCACTTGAAAAACAGTCTGCCGTACTTGTTAAAGAGCAAAACGGGATTGAATCTCAAATTCTTGATTTGGCACAGGAGCAGGAAAAAATCAATGAAGTCTATCGCGAAAATAAAGAGGTTTTATTGCTTTTGGTTCGCGACAGAGAACACCAAAATGTGTTGCTTGCATCTTTGCGCGGGGCTATTTCTGATGTGGAAAAGGAAATTGAAGCAACAGAGGAGGAGGCCTTGGGACTCGACTCTAAGCGTCAGTTGGCTGCACAAGAATTAGAAGATGCTGAGGCTGAAATTCAGAATAAACGTGCGGAAGTCAATGCTTTAGAAGAAAGCTTTGAGTTATTTATTAACCGCAAACAAAAAGTGAACGATGGCATTATGGAAATCAATTTCCAAGAGACAGCCAAGAAACAGGAACTGGAGCAGAGCCATCAGCGTGCGGCAGAACTCATTCAGGAAATCAGTCAGGCGGAAACGCATATTACGCTGCGTGGCACAGAAAAGCAGGAAATTTTAACGGCGAATGATGCACACAGCCAAGATATTGCAGAAAAAGAACAAAAACGGAGCGAATCAGCTCAAATGATTGTGACAGTCAAAGAAAAGATTGCCAATATCATGCGTCAGCGCCAAGAAAGCGAACAGAAACTAAAGAATCTGCAGGGTGATGCGAAATCCACCCGTGAAACGGTGTATGACCTGAAGACGGAATATAACCGTCTTGAGGGACAACGCGAAAAACTGGAAACAGAGTCAGAGACGGCGATTTCTAAGCTTTGGGATGAGTATGAAATGACATATTCCGAGGCTGAAATCCTTAAGAATGATGAATTGGGAACCGATAGTGAAATTTCCCGTCAAATCACTTCTTTGCGTAGCCGCATCAGGGAACTGGGCAACGTCAATATCGATGCAATTGAAGAACTGCAGTCTGTCAGCGAACGATACACGTTTTTAACCAATCAGAGAGATGACTTGCATAAGGCGAAAAATGATTTGCTTCGCATCATTGATGAGATGCAGTCTATTATGAAGCGACAGTTTAAAGAACAGTTCGAAAAAATTAATCAGCATTTTAAAACCACCTTTTCTGAGCTCTTTGGCGGCGGTCGGGCAGACCTCGTGCTGGAGGACGAAACAAATGTGCTCGATTGCGGGATTGCCATCAATGTGCAACCGCCGGGCAAAAAACTCCAAAGTTTATCGTTGCTCTCAGGTGGCGAACGTGCACTATCTGCTATTGCTCTTTTATTTGCTATTTTGCGAATTAAACCCACACCGTTCTGCTTCTTAGACGAAATCGAGGCGGCATTGGATGAAAACAATGTTTACCGCTATGCAGA
The DNA here is from genome assembly GCA_045595795.1 of Clostridia bacterium. Taxonomy (GTDB): domain Bacteria; phylum Bacillota; class Clostridia; order UBA1381; family UBA9506; genus UMGS755. The sequence continues at coordinate 24,719 of JAZOBC010000066.1, forward strand.
TTTCATTAAAAGATTCAGTCGCAAAACACAGTTTATTTTGGTAACACACCGTCGCGGTACCATGGAATGTGCCGACGTGATTTATGGTGTTACCATGCAGGAAAAGGGTGTTTCAAAGCTCTTGCAGCTCAATTTGGATGAAATTGAAGCAAAATAGGTTTTTGTTTAAAGTTTCCTTAGACTGTACATACTAACCTTATAGAAACAGGTGCTAAAGGCACAGAACGGAGTTAGTATGAAGCAGATTTTAAAGCATACATTTTTTACATCAGCCATTGGTGGACTACTTGCCGGCTTTTTAAACGGCTTGTTTGGTAGTGGCGGCGGTACAGTGATTGTGCCGTTTTTAGAAACGTTTTTAGATCAGGATGAGCATACCTCCCACGCGACGGCCATCCTGATTATTCTTTGTTTTACCATTGTCAGTCTGTTTTTCTATGGCAGGAGGCACCATTTAGACTATGCTTTGGCGCTTAGTGTATCGGCTGGTGGCGTGGTGGGCGGTTTGATTGGGGCAAAGCTTTTAAAAAAACTGTCCGGCAATGCTCTCAGAAAAATCTTTGGTTCATTTATGCTTGTTGCCGCAGTGAGAATGGTGGTGGGCTGATTGCAGTGGATAGCAGCTTTAATCGGACTTTGTTCGGGTATCATCAGTGGTATGGGCATTGGTGGCGGCACCATTTTAATTCCGGCTTTGGCCATTTTATTGTCTGTGGGTCAGCATGACGCACAAGGCGTTAATCTTTTGTATTTTATTCCGACGGCGTTGGTTTCTCTTGGGATTCACATTAAAAATCGTTCTGTTAATTTTAAAATTGCGTTGCCCATCATTATTTCCGGCCTTTTGGGTGCGGTTGGCGGTGCTGTTTTGGCAGGTGTGATGGAGGCAAAACTGCTTAGGCGATTCTTTGGAATTTTTTTGTTTGCCATGGGCGTTTACGAGATTAAGGGAAAGAGCAAAAAAAATAAAAAAACCAAGAAAAAATAGCTTTTCCTCTTTACCTAAAGCCAAAAATGTGGTATGATAAAAGCGTATAGGTTTGTGGCAGAAAATATTGAAGTTGACCGAATGTACAAAAGAACAAATAAAGGGCAAGCGTGAGATTATGTACCGAATTTTGGATCACATACAAAAGCCTCAGGATGTGAAGCAGCTTACTTTTGCAGAGTTATCTCTGCTTTCTGCTGAAATCCGGGACTACTTGATACAGTCAGTTGCCAAAACAGGCGGTCATCTGGCATCTAATTTAGGCGTGGTGGAGCTGACTCTCGCCTTATTTAAGACGTTGGATTTACCCAAAGACAGCATCATTTGGGATGTGGGTCATCAAACCTATGTCCATAAGATTCTAACCGGACGCAGGGAATCTTTTTCGACGCTGCGACAGTTTGGTGGTCTTAGTGGATTTCCTAAAAGCAGCGAAAGTGAATATGATGCCTATAATACCGGTCATTCCTCTACGTCCATTTCTGCTGCGTTGGGCATGACCCGTGCCGCTGAACTGTTAGGGGAAGACAGGCGTGCAGTGGCAATTATTGGAGATGGCGCTTTGACCGGAGGAATGGCGTTTGAAGCCCTGAACGATGCCGGAACCTATGGCAAAAATTTTATTGTAATTTTAAACGATAATGAAATGTCCATTGCTAAAAATGTTGGTGGCATTTCCCGTTACCTCACGAAGTTTAGAACCGGCTCAAGTTATTTCCGGTTTAAGTCAAACTTAGAACGGGGCATGAGCCACGTTCCGGTAGTGGGAGGACCGCTGATACGCGGTATGAAAAAAGTGAAAGATACCCTTCGACACCTGCTGACATCCAGCACCGTGTTTGAAGATTTTGGATTTACATATTTAGGTCCGATCGACGGTCATGATTTGCCGTTTTTATGTCAAGTCTTAGAACGTGCCAAAACTATTTCGGCACCGGTTTTAATCCACGTGAAGACCAAGAAAGGTAAAGGATATAAATACGCAGAGGATAAGCCAACCGCCTTTCACGGCGTTGGCAGTTTCCATGTTGAAACCGGAGAATCCGGCAGCGGTGGCACTTCCTATTCGGCAGTTTTTGGAACCTGCATGAAAGAACTGGCAACACGGGACGAGCTCGTGTGTGCTGTGGTGGCTGCTATGTCTGATGGCACAGGGCTTTCCGGCTTTGCCAAGGAATATCCGAGCCGTTTTTTCGATGTGGGCATTGCAGAGCAACATGCTGTCACTTTTGCAACAGGTCTTTCTAAACGTGGCTTAAAGCCTGTTGTGGCACTGTATTCAACGTTTTTGCAACGTGCCTATGACCAGGTGCTTCACGATGTTTGCCTGCAAAATTTAGACATAGTTTTGTGTGTGGATCGTGCCGGTGTGGTGGGTGAGGATGGCGAAACCCATCAGGGCATCTATGACATAGCATTTTTATCGAGCATGCCGAACATGACGGTTTTAGCTCCTGCTAATTTTGCAGAGCTTTCAGAAATGTTGCGCTATGCTGTGCTTGAGCACAAAGGTCCCATTGCCATTCGCTATCCGCGCGGCGGCATTGGATTTGATTATAACGGTTCTCCTTTTGCTTTGGGACAGATTGATACGGTGCAAGCAGGCAAAGATGTTTGCATTTTATCGGTAGGTCATATGCTACAAACTGCGATGAAAGTCAGCGGTCAGCTGTCTGATATGGGCATTTCAGCAACGGTTGCCAACGTGCGTACCCTTACGCAGTTAGATGAAGCGTATATCCAAAAAGCAATGAAGGAGCACGCGCTGTTAGTGACGATAGAAGACGGTATTGGGCATGGCGGCGTAGGGCAGCGCATTGTTTCCTGTTTGCAAGGTGACACGACCAAGGTACTCGTCAAGGCGCATGCAAGCGGTATTGTTCCGCACGGAACCAGGGAAGAACTGTACCGACTATGCGGTCTGGATGCTAAGAAGATAACAAATGAAATTTTAAGACGATTAAGTCAGGTGAAATAACATGAAAAAACCGGAACTGTTAGCTCCTGCCGGAACCTTAGAGCGGCTCAAGACAGCCATTGCCTTTGGTGCTGATGCTGTTTATGCCGGTGGTGAAGCCTTTTCCATGCGAACAGCTGCCAAAAACTTTTCGGCAGATGATTTAAAACGGGGCAGGGAATTGACCCTATCCCAAAACAAAAAGTTATATATAGCGGTGAATATTATTCCACATGAGGCAGATTTAGAGGTGTTGCCTGCTTATTTATCTGAACTTGAGGCACTATCTCCTGATGGCCTCATCATTTCGGATTTGGGGGTTTTGTCTCTGGCAAAGCGATATGCGCCCTCTGTTCCCATTCATATCAGTACCCAAGCCAATAACGTTAACAGTGAGACGTTTTCAATGTGGCACAGTTTAGGGGCAAGCCGTGTAGTTTGTGCCCGAGAACTTTCCTTTGAGGAAATTAAGCAGATTCGCAGTAAAATTCCCAAGGATATGGAAATTGAGGCCTTTATTCACGGTGCAATGTGCATCTCCTATTCCGGCAGATGCCTTTTGTCTAACTACATGACGGGGAGAGACTCCAATCAAGGTAGTTGTGCCCATCCCTGCCGATGGAATTATAGCTTGATGGAGGAGCAAAGACCCGGTGAGTATTATCCGGTTTATGAAAACGAGCGAGGCACCTATATTTTTAACTCGCGTGACCTTTGCATGATTGAATATATCCCCGAGCTGATAAAAAGCGGCATTGATAGCTTAAAGCTTGAAGGCAGAGTGAAAACGGAATATTATGTGGCAACGGTGGTGAAGGCTTACCGTGAAGCACTGGACAAATATTTTGAGAATCCTGATACTTATCAGACAGATCCACGCTGGTTGGAAGAACTTTCAAAGGTCAGCAATCGGCATTACACCACAGGTTTCTACCTGGGTAAGCCCGATGAAACGGCACAGGTTTATGAATCCAGCGCTTACGTACGCACCTATGACGTGGTGGCTGTGGTAACAGGCTATGACCGTGAAACCGGAGACTTGCTTTTAGAGCAACGGAATCGGTTTTTTAACGGCGATGCCTTAGAGGCTGTGGTTCCTGATTCTGAGAATTTTGCCTTTTGTGCAGACAATCTGCGGGATATTGAGGGACACCCCATAGATAGTGCGCCTCATGCCCGTCAGGCACTCAGACTGAATATTGGCAGAGAACTTTCGCCACTCACGCTGTTTAGAAAGAAAAAAGATTGAGGAGGAACTTGTTCATGGGTCTTTTTAACAATTATGCAAAACCCGGCAGAGGCATTTCCAAGGAGGAAGCTGCCCGCCGAAACTATTTTGATATTATCGGCAGACATTTTTTTGATTTGGTTAAGCTGAATCTGTTGTTTGTGTTATGCAACATTATTTTCATTGCAGCAGCGGTTTTATTGGCTCTCCCATACTTTTGGGATTCAGGTGCAAATCTTTCACTTTTGTTTAGCCAAAAATATGTATTGCTTCCGCCACTGCCTTTTGTTCCCTTTATGTTTATGGGCCCTTTCATTTGTGGTTTAACCTTCGTACTCAGAAATTGGTCGCGTCAGGAGCATGCATTTTTAGTATCTGACTTTTTTGAGCACACAAGAAAAAATTGGAAGCAAGGTTTGCTTTTAAGCATGCTGAGCACAGTTGTGGTATATGTCTATTTGACAGCCGTGTTGTTTTACTTGCGTTCCGGCGTTTCGGCTTTTTTGGTTTTAGTCTTAGCCGGCATTTTGGGTATCATGCTCTTATCGATGAGTTTTTATACATATCCCATGGTGGTTACCTTTGATATGAAGCTGAAGGACATTTTAAAGAATTCCTGGATATTTGCCATGGCAAAACTACCGCAAAATCTGTTCTTTTTAGTGGTTATCGGCTTGGTGCATGGTCTGCTTCTTTACTATACACCAATTCTCATTTGGGCGATTCTCATGGCGGTGTTCCTTATTGCCTGGTCGGGCTTTACCATGAACTATTATGCTTGGCATGTCATCAATAAACACATGGTTTCGCAGATTGAGGAAAATAAAGAAGCAGAAGAAACTGTGTTTGACGACGAAAGACAGGAGGACAGCGTTGATTAAGGCAGTTATTTTTGATTTAGACGGAACCATTTTAAATACGCTTTCGGATTTGTCCGGTGCGATGAACAGCATGCTCAGACAGTTTGGATATCCCCAGCAGCCTGACCTTGAATGCCACAAGCAGGCCATTGGAACGGGAGCAAGAAACTATGTTAAAAAATGTTTGCCGCCAGAGGTTTGGGAAGATGATGAGCAGATCGACAGATGTCTGGCGACATATCGCTCTATCTACGAGGCAAACTCGAATGTAAAAACAGCACCCTATGATGGCATTTGTGATGTGCTGGCGTTTTTAAAGGCAAATAACATTTCAATTAATGTATTGTCTAATAAGCCTGATGCTCCCACAAAGGCACTGGTCAAACTGTGGTTTTCAGATTTTGCACCGGAGCATGTGTATGGTGAGCGTCCTGAAAAGCCACGCAAGCCTGATCCGACGGTACCTCTTGAAATTGCAGATGCCTTAGGGATTTCTCCAAGTGAGATTGCATTTGTAGGTGATAGTGGTGTGGATATTGCAACAGGTCTTGCTGCCGGCATGATTCCCATTGGTGTTTTGTGGGGATATCGAACCCGTGAGCAGCTATTAGAAAGCGGCGCCACCCATTTGGCTGAAACACCGGCAGAATTAATTTCAATTTTTCAAAGCCTGATGCAATAAGCCGGTTTTATTTAGAATCATTACCGCATGGTTTTGTGTACATTATAATTTTACAGGAAACGGAGTCTGATAGAATGAAAATTTCAAAAGAAGAAGTTTTACATGTTGCCTTACTGGCTCGCTTAAAGCTTTCTGACGGTGAAGCAGAAGCCTTGACAAAAGATATGGAAAACATTATTGGCTTTGCTAATAAGCTAAGCGAATTGGATACGGAGGGTGTTGTTCCTACCGCTCATGCCATTCCTATGAGCAATGCATTTCGTGAAGATGTTGTAAAGCCCTCTTATGACCGCGATGCAATGCTTGCCAATGCACCGTCTGCTGAAGATGGCGGCTACACAGTACCCAAGGTTGTTGAATAAAATAAAGGAGCTTGATTATGCATACATTAACGGCACATGAAATACGAGACAAAATCAAAAATAAAGACATTTCCTCGCAGGAAATTACTAAGGCATTTTTAGAACGGATTGATGCTGTTGAAAACAAGGTGGAAAGCTATGTGACCGTTCTGCCTGAAGAGGCCATGGCTCAAGCGGCAGAGGTTGACCGCAAAATTGCAGCAGGCGAAGAAGTGGGCGCCTTAGCAGGTGTTCCCATGGCTCTGAAAGACAATCTTTGCACCAAGGATATTTTAACTACCTGTTCTTCTAAAATGCTTCAGAACTTCCGTCCCCCCTATGACAGCACTGTGGCACAAAAGCTGAAAACAGCTGATACCGTGCTTTTGGGAAAAGTTAACATGGATGAATTTGCCATGGGTTCTTCCACTGAAAATTCTTATTTTAAAAAGACGAAAAATCCCTATGACTTAACCAAAGTGCCGGGTGGTTCATCCGGTGGTTCTGCTGCTTGTGTTTCAGCTGATGAAGCAGCATTCACCTTGGGTTCTGATACGGGTGGTTCCATCCGTCAGCCGGCGGCTTTTTGCGGCTGTGTGGGCATGAAGCCCACCTACGGAACAGTTTCACGTTTCGGTTTGGTGGCGTTTGCCTCATCACTTGACCAAATTGGTCCACTTAGCAAGGATGTGCAGGACTGCGCCATGGTTTATGACCAGATTGTGGGTTATGACCCCATGGATTCCACCAGCGTCAATCGGACCTATGATTCCTTTGAATCAGCATTAACTGGTGACGTAGCGGGTTTGAAAGTTGGTGTGCCTGTTGAATATATGGGCGAGGGCATCAGCGCACCTGTGCAAAAGGCAGTGCTTAGTGCACTGGACTCCTTCAAGAGTCTGGGTGCTGAGCATCAGGAAATGCACCTGCCTCTGACAGAATATGCACTGCCTGCTTATTACATGATTTCTTCGGCAGAGGCAAGCTCGAATTTAGCACGCTTTGACGGTGTGAAATATGGTTATCGTGCCGAGAAATTTGATGATTTGATTGATTTATATGCGCAAACCAGAAGTGAAGGCTTTGGCGCGGAAGTAAAGCGTCGTATTATGATTGGCACCTACGCCCTTTCCTCCGGTTATTATGATGCATATTATAAAAAAGCGCAGCAGGTCAGAACCATGGTGATGCAGGACTTTGACAAAGCCTTTGAAAAGTATGATGTTTTAGTTACACCCACGGCACCCTTTACTGCATTTGGTATCGGCGAAATGACGGATGACCCCATGCAGATGTATCTGGCAGATATCTGTACCGTTTCTGTTAATATTGGCGGCCTGCCGGCGATTGTACTGCCTTGCGGTTATGATGAAAATGGCATGCCCATTGGTCTGCAGATTATCGGTAAGCCCTTTGGCGAGGCTGACATACTCAATGCGGCATATGCTTTGGAAAAGACCATTTCCAAAGTGAAACCGGTGCTTTAAGATAGAGGAGGACAGAACATGAATTACGAAACAGTCATTGGTCTTGAGGTTCATGCCGAGCTGAAAACCAATACAAAAATATATTGCGGCTGCAAAAACGAATTTGGCGGTGAGCCCAATACCCACACTTGCCCCATTTGCTCTGGTATGCCCGGAACGCTGCCGGTTCTCAATAAGCGTGTTGTGGATTTTGCTATTAAAGCAGGTCTTGCCATGAATTGCTCCATTACAAAATATGGCAAGCAGGACAGAAAGAACTATTTCTACCCCGACCTGCCAAAGGCTTATCAGATTTCTCAGTTTGACCTGCCCTTGTGTCAGAATGGTTATGTTGATATCTTGGTTGACGGTGAACCCCGCAGAATCGGCATCACCCGTATTCACATTGAAGAAGATGCCGGCAAATTGGTTCATGATGATTATGCCAATGTTTCTGTAGCAGACTATAACCGTTGTGGTGTTCCACTTATTGAAATTGTAAGCGAGCCGGATTTGCGCTCTCCCGAAGAAGCAAGAATCTATTTAGAAACCTTAAAATCTATTTTGGAGTATACCGAGGTGTCTGACTGTAAAATGCAGGAAGGCTCCCTGCGTTGTGACGTAAACGTGTCCCTGCGCCCTGAGGGTCAGAAGGAATATGGTACACGTTGCGAAATGAAGAACATCAACTCCTTCCGTGCGGCTGTTCGTTCTATGGAATATGAGCAAAAGCGCCAGGCAGAGGTGCTGGATGCTGGCGGTGTGATTGAACAGGAAACCCGCCGATGGGACGATGTGAAGGGCATCAGCACCGTGATGAGAACCAAGGAAGATGCCCAGGATTATCGTTATTTCCCTGAACCAGACTTGCTTCCCATCATTGTTTCAGATGAGTGGATTGAAGAAATCAGACAGACTATTCCCGAACTGCCTGAGCAGAGAAAAAGCCGTTATGTCAAGGAATACGGCCTGCCGGAATATGATGCATTCATTTTAACATCTTCTAAGAAAACCGCTGATTATTTTGACCAAACCGTTAGTCTGGGTGCTGCACCGAAAACTGTCAGCAACTGGATGATGGGTGATATTGCTAAAATGATTAACGACCGCGAGCTTGAAGCAGGGGATATTCCCTTTGCACCGGCACAGCTCAAATCTTTGATTGAGTTAATTGAAAAAGGCGCCATCAGCAATAGTGCGGCGAAAAAGGTTTTGGTTGAAATGTTTAACCAACCCGAAGAGCCGGAAAAAATTGTGGAGCGTTTGGGTCTTTCTCAGGTTTCCGATGAGGGTGCTCTCAAGGCTATGGTACAAGAGGTTATGGCGCAGAATCCGCAGTCTATTGTGGATTATAAGGCAGGTAAGGACAGGGCCCTTGGCTTCTTGATGGGTCAGGTTATGCGTGTTTCTAAGGGCAAGGCAAATCCTCAGCTTATCAACAAGCTCTTAAAAGACGCCTTGGATCAGGCATGAGTATGCATATTTGTGAATTATATCAACAAATTTACCGCCGTTTTGACGATTTGACCCCTGTTCCCTTTGATTGCGGTGAGCTTTGCGGAAAACTCTGCTGTCAGGGGGATGAAGAAAGCGGCATGTATTTGTTCCCCGGTGAAGAATCGCTGTTTATAGGAAATCCAAATTTTTCTGTAGTGCCAACGGATTTGATATCCGGCGGCAGACAGGTTAAACTTTTAGTTTGTCACGGTCCGTGCACGCGCACGGACCGACCCCTTTCTTGCCGTATCTTTCCTTTAATTCCGTTATACAGAAAGGGATGCACCCTGCAAATTATCCATGATCCACGAGCTAACATCTGCCCGTTGACACATCCTGAGGCGGCAGAATGCATTGGCAAGCGGTTTTATGCTGAGGTGGAATATGCATTCCGCCTGTTGGTTAAAATTCCTGCAGTTGCAACATTTTTAGATGATTTATCCTATGTTTTAGATGATTACCGTCAATTGAACCAACTTTTGTGAAAAGGAGAAAGCACCTTGATGAACACTACCATTGCAGCCATTGCCACACCCATCGGTGAGGGCGGCATATCCGTCATTCGCGTTAGCGGCAGCGATGCCGTTTCTGTTTGCGACCGTGTTTTTAAGGGTAGCCGCACACTGAAAGAAGCAAAAAGCCACACCTTAACATACGGAAAAATTGTTCATCGTGGTAAGGTGCTGGATGAGGTTTTGGTGGCGGTGATGCATGGACCACGCTCTTTTACGGGGGAGGATGTGGTGGAAATTAACTGCCACGGTGGTAGCTTTGTAACCCGTTCGGTGCTGTCAGCGGTTTTGTTGTCCGGTGCTGTTTTAGCCACACCCGGCGAATTTACCAAGCGCGCCTTTTTAAATGGTAAGCTGGATTTATCTCAGGCAGAAGCTGTCATTGACTTGATTCAATCTGAATCAGATGCGGCGGTTTCGCTCTCTGTCAATCAGTTAGAGGGCAAGCTCTCTGTGCCCATTTCTCAGCATCGTGAGCAGATTTTGCACTTGGCGGCGAGTCTCGATGTGATGGCAGATTTTCCCGATGAGGATGTGGATGAAACACCCACCGAGGAAGCACGGCAGACGCTTGTGACTTTGCTTTCTTCTTTGCGTGATATGGAAAATCAGGCAGAGCAGGGCAGACTCATTCGTGATGGGATTAACACGGTGATTGTGGGTAAGCCCAATGTGGGTAAATCCTCTTTGCTTAACGCTTTGTCCGGCACAGACCGGGCTTTGGTCACGCAGCAGGCAGGCACCACCCGTGACGTGATTGAAGAACGGGTGCGATTAGGCTCTGTATGTCTGAATTTGTTTGATACGGCAGGCATCAGGCAGGGTGCCGAGCAAATTGAAGCAATGGGCATAGAAAAAGCTAAGGCATATTTAGAAAAAGCAGACCTTGTTTTCTTTGTGGTGGATTTAAGCCGCCCCTTTGAAGCGGAGGACAGCGAAATTTTAGAATTGGTAGAGAAGAAAAAGACAATTTTAATTTTGAATAAATCCGATTTAGAACAAAAAGCCGTCTTGCCGGCACTTTCTGAGGATATGCCTCAAGTTTTCCTTTCAGCTAAGCGAGCGATAGGGCTGGACGTTTTAGCTGAAACGGTGGAACAACTGTTTTCTTTAGGTGCCATTACACAGCGGCAGGATGCGGCTGTGGTCAACATGCGCCATAAGCAGGCGATATCCGAGGCGATTGCTTGTTTGCAGAATGCATTGCAAACCTTGGAAAGCGGCATGCCGCTTGATTTATTGTCTGTCGATTTGCGAGGAGCCTTAGAAGCGCTTGGAACCATCACGGGTCAAACCGTGTCAGACGAAATTGTGGATGAAATTTTCTCACGATTTTGTCTTGGAAAGTAGTATATAACTGACATTTTACATAGAATGAACTATCGGACAAATCCTGTTAGGAGGGAACGTTTTTGAAGAAACAGTCCTATTTAAAAGGTGCCGCCATTTTGGTTGCTGCCAATTTATCAGTGAAAGTGATTGGCGCTTTGTTTAAAATTCCCCTTGCTAATATCATTCATGAAGAGGGCATGGCCATATTCAACACGGCATATAATTTATATGCTTGTTTGTTTGTGATTGCCACCGCCGGTTTGCCCGTTGCGGTTTCAAAAATGGTGTCTTCAAGTCTTGCGAAAAAGAATTATATTGAAGTCCATAAAATTTTTAAAGCAGCCGTTTCTCTTTTGACGATGATTGGTCTGGCAGGAGCGCTGGTTCTGTTTTTGGGTGCGAAGGCTTTTGTCAATTTTGCAGAGTCTCCTTCATCCTATTTAAGTGTTTTAGCCATTAGTCCTGCTATTTTCTTTGTGGCACTGTTATCAGCCTTTCGCGGTTATTTCCAAGGCTTTTCTGACATGCTGCCAACGGCACTTTCGGAAGTAACAGAGGCGTTAGGTAAGCTGGTCATTGGTCTTTTGCTTTCCTATCTGTTGCTCCCCAGCGGCATTGTGAATGCCTCTGCCGGTGCAGTTTTGGGTGTTACGGCAGGTACGTTTTTTGCTTTACTCATTATGGTGGTTACTTATTGCATCAGACGCAGACAATCGTCTTTTTCTAATATGCCGAACGCAGAATCACGCAGCACGGCTAAAATTTTTGTTGAACTTGCCAAAATTGCTATTCCCATCACCATCGGTGCAGCCGTGATGTCACTCACCAATGTGATTGACGTGGTGATGATTCGGCGTCGCCTGCAAACTATTTTGGTTACGCAAGATATTGCAAACACCTTGCATGAATTTTATGGGCTATCTTCAGCAGAGGTCATCATTGGCGAATTGATGCGCGTCAAGCCTTCTGAAATTTTATATGGCGCATATTCCGGCTATGCAATTCCCATGTTCAATTTGCCGCCTACAATTATCATGAGCCTTTCTATGAGTGTTGTGCCGTTTATTTCAGCAGCCTTTGCCGTGAAAAATATGGGTGAAGTTAAGAAGCTTTCTGAATCAACTCTGCGTATTACAATGCTGTTTTCTTTGCCTTGTGCTGTGGGTCTTTCTGTTCTGAGTCAGCCGATTTTAACAGCGGTTTATAATAATGCCCGTGCAACCTCCATGCTGCACCTTTTGGGTTATGCCGTTATTTTTGTCAGCCTGGTATCTGTTACCACAGCCATGCTGCAGGGTGCCGGTCACGTGGGTATTCCTGTGCGGAATATGGCAATCGGTGCAGTGGTTAAAATTGTGACGAACTATACGTTAATTGCCATTCCGGCTGTGAATATCGGCGGTGCGCCCATCAGCACCAATCTGTGTTATTTGGTGATTGCGGTTTTAAACATTATGAGTGTGAAAAAGATTATGAAGCCGGACCTGACATTTTCGGGATTTGTTTTAAAGCCAGTCATTGCCAGCGGTATCATGGGTTTGGGTGCGATTCTTGCATATCAAGCAGCGGCTAAGTTACTTCGTGCAAAATCGCTTGTGTTGTCGCTAAATTTCCTGCCTCAGGCATCGCCCATCACACCGGTGGTGACGTCTGACAGATTAAAAATTGTGATTGCTTTAGCTGTGGCGATGGCCGTTGCTGTTTTGATTTATGTGATTATGGCGTTTGCACTAAGACTTGTAAAGCGAGATGACGTTTTGATGCTGCCGAAAGGCGAGGCACTTGCCAAACTATTAGACAGATTCCGTCTGCTTTCTTAAACAATAAAGAATTGGGTGAACAAAAGATGAACATGCAAAAAAAACAATATAGCTTTGAGGATTTTCTTTCGATTATTGCGAAATTACGTGGTGAAAATGGTTGTCCGTGGGATCGTGTGCAGACACATGATTCCATCAAAATGAATTTGGTGGAGGAGGCTTATGAAGCCATAGAAGCCTTAGATGGTGGCGATAAAAACCAATTTGTCGATGAGTTGGGCGATATCTTGTTGCAGGTGGTATTTCACTCTCAAATTGGTAAGGATGAGGGAACGTTTTCCATTGATGATGTTTTGTATCATGTGTGTGACAAAATGATTTCCCGTCACACGCATATTTTCGGTACGGATACGGCAGAAACACCGGAAGAGGTGTTGGATACTTGGGAAAAGAACAAACAAAAGGAAAAAGGGCAGAAAAGCTATACGGAAAGCATGGAGAGCGTTTGTAAGTATTTGCCTGCCTTAATTCGTGCGCAAAAGGTGCAGTCTAAGGCAGCAAAAGCCGGTTTTGACTGGGAGAATAGCCAGGGTGCTTTCGATAAATTGCGCGAAGAAACTGAGGAACTTGCGGAAGCGGCGCGCTCAGGCGATGAGTCAGCGGTTTGTGAGGAATTGGGCGATGTGCTTTTTTCAGTGGTAAACGTGGCGCGGTTTTTCCATTGCTCGGCAGAAGAAGCTTTGACCAAAACGGTTGAAAAATTCATCCATCGGTTTGCTTTTGTAGAATCAGAAGCAAAGAAGCAGGGAAAGAGTTTAGAGGAAATGACTCTGTCAGAAATGGATGCACTTTGGGATCAGGCGAAAAAATAAAACTTGAGTCATAGATAAAAGGGCTGTCACGAATGTGACAGCCCTTTTATCATATTGTTATTAAACAATAACAGCCTCGTTTTGTTTTTCTTTGATAACCTTTAATAGTTCAGACAGAGGCTTTTTGGCAACTAACATATCGTAACATGCCATGATGTTCTGATAAGAAGCATCTGTCTTGGAAAGCCCAGCAACCTCAGTGAGAATCACTTCCGGTGTCATTGGCTCTTCGCCTTCACGACGGAACAGCAGGGAAGCGGCAATGGCTGCTTCAATATAAGCCGTTGTTACGCCTTGCTCCTGGCAGAGACGCAGTGCACCAATCATACGGTCATTGGGCGAAAGCTTACGCTTAATGTCGCCACCAACACGGGCGTTGGTATCGCCAAGCTGCTTATTGGAGAAGCGATATACCAGATTTTCAACGTGCTCATTCAGTCCCTGGAAGGGGACGTCATATTTCTTGCTCATAGCCAGTGCAGAAGACTGCATAGCGCGCAGCGTGATTAGCTCTACCTCAGGGCATGCAATGCTTTCCCAAATGGTTTCCTTGCCTAAATATTGTCCTAAATAGGCAGTAGAAGCATGTCCCATATTGTGGACAAACAGCTTTCTTTCAATGTAATAGGAAAACGGCGCGAAAGGAACCAAATTTTCAATTTCGGGGATTTCGCCGCGGAATGCATTTTTATCAACGGGCAGGCGGTCATAGCGTTCAACGCAGACGCGCAGGGGATCTCCGTCTTTCATGGCATCAGTCTGAATGGGAACCATTCTGCCGATAGAAGCTTCAACAAAACCAACTTTATCTAAGAAAACACGTTCTTCTTCTGTCATTAAATCAGAAATTAAACCCTTTAAAAATTCATCTGCACCAATGAGGTTTTCACAAATGATAATATCCAGCGGTTTTTTTGAGCCTTCGGTGAAACGACGCACAATACCTTCTTTAAAGGGGCGAGCAGTAAACTTTAACACGTTTACGCCAACAGCGGTAGCACACAAATCAGCTTCAGCGATTGCCTTGCTGACAGCATCCAAATCGTTGCCGTCAATGCCACTGATGTTTTGCACCATAACCTCATCATAGCTTTCTCCCTTTAAAATTCTGACAGGATATTCTTTTTTTGTATTTAAAGCGGACAATAGCTCTTGATTTACATCAACAAAGCTAACGGCATAGCCTGCCTGAAACATCAGCTGGCCAATAAAGCCTCTGCCGATATTACCGCCACCGTACATAACAGCTTTTTTCATTTTAATTTCCATAGCCTTTCTGCCCACAAAATGTAATTAAAAATATACACACGTCTTTTCGTGGGCAGATAAGGCGTGTAATGGAAATTATGCACATCGCCGTTTCGTGCCTTTTGGGCACGAAAGTTCGGCGGTGCAATCAATTCCGCCGGAGGCATAACGTGATTTTTCACGTTATTCTCTCCAATCTTTCTCAGCCCGGCTGATTTTCTTCCATAAACTTTTTGATTTCTTCATAAGACTTAATACCGGTAGAAGCACCAACTTCCATGACGCAATGGGTTGCTACAGCGTTTGCAAACTGAGCGCTTTCGGTCATGGACATGTCATGTGTTAAGCCATAGAGGAAGCCGGAGCAGAAGGAGTCGCCGGCACCGGTAGTATCAACAGGCTTGTAGCCTAAATAGGTGGGCAGGATCACGCCTTCAGATTCTTTTGTTTCGCGAACATAAGCGCCGTCTTTGCCAACTTTGATAGCAACGTGTTTTACGCCCATATCAAAGAAGCAGTCAGCGATGTCTTTTAGGTCTTCTTTGCCGCCCGCAAACATTCTGGCTTCGTCGATGCTGGGAATGAAATAGTCAATGTAAGGCATACAGGGCGCTAAAACATCCATCCAACGGCCTGTGCCGTCCCAAGCACTGTCAAGCACTGTGATTTTGCCCATTTCCTTACACTTTTTCAAAAATCTTGCGCAAGGTTCACCGTCAAAGTTGGGCATCAGCATAGTGCCTGCCACAAAAACAACCTTAGAATCACGGATAACATCCATGTTAATATCAGTATCTGTGAACTGCTTGTTCACACCTAAGCTATGTAAAAAGGAGCGTTCACCGCTTTCATCAATGACAACAACAGAAGCAGAAGTTGCGTGATCTGCGCTGCGCTTGATACCGTCAGTCGGAATGCCCAAACGCTTTACCTCTTCAATCATAAAAGAACCAAAGCCATCATCGCCAACCATACCAACCAAAGCAACGTTAGCGCCTAACTTTTTCATATCAGCGCCGGCGTTCATAGCACAGCCACCGGTATAAAGCTTTAAGCTGTCAATCAAATCCAATTTTCCACGTTCCGGCAGCTTGTCAACGGTCATAGCAATACAGTCCGCAACAAAAATACCGATACATGCTACATCATACATAATATTTCCTCCTAAATATCTTTCTTATTTAAATAGTTCTACATGATATTATACACCCAAATTCCGCCAAACGCAAGTACTATTTTAGAAGATATTGCAGTTCACAGGAAAAGACTGATTTGGTCAGGAAAGTGGTTTGACAAACGCGGGGAATCGTGCTATAATGTTTCTCGAAAAAAGAACTTTTTGATAAAGAGCGTGATGCTATGATACTTGCAATTGATATCGGCAATACAAACATTGTACTGGGCGGCTTTCGTGATGATGTGCTCACTTTTGTGGCGCGTATTGCCACTGATTCTTCCAAAACAGAGGATGAATATGCCGCTAAAATCGGCAGCATTTTAAGGCTGCGCGGCATTGACAAAGCCACTGTTCAAGGTGCTATTATTGGTTCTGTTGTCCCGCCCTTAAATACAGCCATGAAACGCGCAATCAAAATGGCCTATGGCGTTGATGCTCTTTTGGTTGGTCCCGGGATTAAAACGGGAATCAATCTTCATTGTGACAATCCGGCTTCTGTCGGTGCCGATTTGATTTGTGCCTGCGTGGCAACGCATCATATTTATGGAAGTCCGTCACTCATTGTTGATATGGGAACAGCTACGAAAATCATGTTAATGGACAAAAACGGCGCGTTTTGCGGTGCTTCCATTATTCCGGGTGTGAATATTGGCTTAAAGGCGTTGGCGAGCGGTACGGCGCAGCTTCCGCAAATCAGCTTGGAGGCGCCGAAATCCGTTGTCGGCAAAAACACCATCGATTGTATGCGTTCCGGCGTTGTGTTTGGCAATGCCAGCATGATTGATGGCATGATTGACCGTTTTAATGAAGCGATGGGAGAAAACTTTAAGGTCTATGCAACCGGCGGTCTGGCGCCCACGATTTTGACGCATTGCAAGCATGAGATTACATTTGATCATGATTTGGTTTTAAAAGGTCTTAACATTATCTATAAGAAAAATAAATAACTTTGTTGTCTGGCCCGGTAGGGAAGATATATTATTTTGCGTTGTACCGATATAATCGGACGACAGCAGGGAGGAATTTTTATGCAAACAACAAGGAAAAACATCTCAACGAGAACTCTAACGCTTGGAGCAGTATTGACAGCGCTTGTCATTTTACTGCAGCTGGCAGGATCATTTGTGAAACTTGGTCCTTTTTCCATCTCATTGGTGCTGATTCCAATCGTCATTGGTGCAGCAACCTGCGGAGCCGGTGTGAGTGCTTGGCTTGGTTTTGTGTTTTCCGCAGTCGTTTTAATCAGTGGAGATGCAGGGGCGTTTTTAGCTGTGAACATTCCCGGGACGATTCTAACGGTTCTTGCCAAGGGTACTGCCTGTGGTCTTTGTGCTGGACTGGCATATCAAGGCATTTTAAAGCTTTTTCACAAAGAGTATCTTGCAGTTTTGGTGGCAGCTCTCGTATGCCCCTTGGTGAACACAGGCATCTTTTTGATTGGTTGTCTGATTTTCTTTATGGATACCGTGGCACAATGGGGGCAAGCACTCGGCGTTAATAATGTCGGTGAGTATATGATGGTTTACCTTGTCGGTTTTAACTTTCTGTTCGAGGTGGGCACGAATATTGTTTTGAGTCCTTTGGTAGTCAGATTATTAAATATAAGAAAGAAACAATAGGAAATTGCATTCATGATGAAAAAATCCACTTGTTTATGAAACAAGTGGATTTTTTATTGTATAACGAAAACCACGCGATAGTCGCGTGGTTCAATGGAGGTTAACCGATGAATAATTATCAGCTTAAAATTTATAACAAAGCGAATTGTTTAGGTGACATTTTGAAATAGTATCAGTCATTTACCGGAAAGCCTTC
>JAZOBC010000067.1:0-26435 GCA_045595795.1 Clostridia bacterium
GGGGATATTTATTGTTTCCATGTTTACAAATTTCGACAAATGTGATATAGTGTTTTTGAAGGAAACAAAAACAGCAGTATGCTGTGTTGTGGGGAAGTCGGATCTAGCCATGTCGTTCTGTGAGCCAAGGAGTTGGCACAATAATTTGTCTTCCTAAGACCGCTTGGCCTCCGACTTGGGGGATATTTATTGTTTCCATGTTTACAAATTTCGACAAATGTGATATAGTGTTTTTGAAGGAAACAAAAACAGCAGTATGCTGTGTTGTGGGGGACATGATGAAAACCATTTTTATAATAAATCCCAAGTCGGGGCAGTGCAGTGGCGTCGAGAGGCTGATTCGTTCCATTAAAGCTGAAACACTTAGACAAGAGGCAGAGGCGCAAATCTATCTGACCAAATGTGCGGGGGATGCGAAAACCTTTGTCTCTGATTATTGTCGCAAGTTCGGTGGTGCAAGGTTCGTTGCCTGCGGGGGAGATGGCACTTTAAATGAGGTGCTAAACGGTGCAGTGGATTGTCCCGATGCTGAAATCGGCGTGATCCCAATGGGAACAGGCAACGATTTTTGTCGAAATTTCGGTGCGGGAAAGGCATTTAACGATGTGGCAGCGCAGCTATCCGGCGATGTGGTTCTGTGTGACGCTATTCGCTACCGCACAGAAATGGACGATCGCAAAGAAACGGGTTACTGCGTGAATATGTGTAACATCGGTTTTGATTGCCACGTGGCAGATGATGCAGCTACCTTAAAGAAAAAGCCTATGATTTCAGGGTCTTTGGCATATCTTGTGTCCATTTTTGTCAATCTTGTCAAAAAAAGGGGCGCCAACCTGCAGATTGAGTTAGATGGGGAGGTCAAGCATTGTGGTCCGCTTCTTTTGACCTCTGTTGCCAATGGCAGCTATTGCGGAGGCGGTATTAAAAGTAATCCTTTGGCGTCGGTTTGCGATGGAAAAATGAATGTTAACATCATTAAAGATGTTTCCAGGCTGCAGTTTGTGAAGCTGCTACCATATTATATGAAAGGTACATTTTTAGATTGTAAAGGAATTGATCAAATTATTTCTTCTGTATCTTGTAAAAAGGTGTGCATTAAGCCTTTGGATGGAAAGCTTCGCTTGTGTAATGATGGGGACATCATAGAAGCCGGAATCATTACATTTGAAATTGTGCCACAGGCGTTTCGTTTTGTGGTTCCTCAATAAAAGTTGTAAAAGTGGCTATCGCTTTCGCGATAGCCACTTTTACATTATGTAATTACATTAATAGTTCCTTGGTACCATGCCGCCGTAGTTATTATAATAAGGAACGTTTCCTCGGTTTACGTTAGGGCTTTGACGGAAGAAGGTAACAAACTTCACAGAGAAAAGGTCGCAAACAATATAGCGGTCAGTTTCCTGCTCGTAGAGGGTAACAAAGTTATTACCAACGGCGAAAAGAATACCCTCTTTTTCGGTTAATCCGTTGGTGCCAATTAAAAATTCAATCACCACAAAATATCCCAAATTATTCTGGAGTGCGGCCTGAAATGATCCTAAGTATGCTTCTTGTGTGGTTTGTGGGTTGCCAACTTCCATGGGCGGTTCGTTGGGTGTCAGGTTTGGTTGACCCATGTTGTCTAAACCTGTTCTGTTATTTTGAGCCGGTGGCGTATCATAATAACCTGGGATACCTCTGCCTCCGGTTTCCGATGAGGTGGCGCCAGTCCAATTCATATCTCTTTCCTCCGGTGTATATGGCATGTTGTCGTTTGGCATGCTTTCACATTCCTTTCTGATTTTTATTATGTTTGAAAATAAGCATCTGTGGGATTGTAAAAACAATGATTCACAATTCGGGTCGTGAAAATGCCCACACGAGTGGGAAAGTTTTGCTGACAGGTCGGACGGTAGGGATTAAAAAACCAAAGTGCTTGCCCCAAAGGGGAAAGTCGGTTTCCGGCAATAGCCCAGTCGGCAATCTCGAAATGTATGGCTTCGGGGCGCATGTTATAAATGTTCTGAGCATTATACGAACCGGCTACCACCTCTTTCACACAGGTAAACTGACCCGGTTGGAAAATGATATTTCGAATGCTGCCCTGGCTGACTCTGGCATATTCGCCGCCCGGTGCACGGACACGGTTCATCACCACGCTTGCTACGGCACGCATACCGTTGTCGCCTTCGCCACCGGCTTCGCATTGAACCAGTCTTGCCAAGAGCTCTCTGTCTGATAACGCCATGGGATATTCACAGCCTTTCCGCCCGCTTACTTACCCACAGGATTTTGCCTGTTTTTCCGGGCTCGTTACTACTATATGTTGCAAGCGTAAAAATGTGAACTTTTTAGGTGTCCCAAAATGAAATTGGCAATATCTTTGCCCGGCAGATTGATTGACAGAACAGCGGTTTCCCGATATAATATAATTAAAACTATTTTGCCGTGCGGCAGCAAGGAGCATCAGCATGAATTTTGCCGGATTTCAAAAAATGACATTGTTGGATTATCCCGGGCGCGTGGCCTGTACCTTATTTACGAAGGGGTGTAATTTCCTTTGCCCATTTTGTCACAATGCGCTGCTGGTCACAGAGTCGCAAACCGAAGAACAGATTAACGAAGAAGTTGTGCTTTCTTATCTGAAAAAACGGCAGGGTATTTTAGACGGGGTTTGTATTACGGGAGGTGAGCCTCTTTTGCATGCGGAGTTAGAGGATTTTCTTCGCAAGCTTAAGACACTGGGTTATAGCGTGAAATTAGATACAAACGGCAGCCGCCCCGAGCGACTTGAACATCTGGTTTCAGAGGGGCTTGTGGATTATGTTGCCATGGACGTGAAAAATACAATCGAGAAATATGCCAAAACAGTGGGGCTAAAACAATTTTCAACAACTGACGTTGAAAAAAGCATTGATTTTTTGCTAAAAGGAACGGTTTCCTACGAATTTCGCACCACCATTGTGAAAGAATATCATACTGTGGACGACGTTGAGGCTATTGCAAAGCGCATTGTCGGCGCGCCGCAATATTTTTTGCAAAATTTTGTCGATTCCGGCTGTTTAATTGGCAAAAATCTGCATGCAGTCACTTCCGGTACTATGGAAAAAATGCAAAAAGCAGCTGCCAAGCACCTTTCAGGGGTGTTTGTGCGTGGTTTGTAAAAAAACACAATATATTGTATTTTTTATATTGACAAAATACTACATCTGCGTTATAATAAAACATGCACCCCAATCAATGGGGTTGGAAAATTGACGAAATTAAACAAAATATATGAGGGAGGCAGAGTAGTATGTATAGCGTTGTAAAACGTGACGGAAAATTAGTCGATTTTGATTTGAGTAAAATCAGTACAGCGATTACACAGGCGTTTGACGCATGTCAAATGCAATACCATACTGATGTTGTTGATTTTTTAGCATTAAAGGTTACGGCAGACTTCGAGCCGAAGGTTCAGGATGAAAAAATTTCGGTAGAACATATTCAGGACAGTGTGGAATCTGTTTTGATTAAAGCCGGCTATAGTGATGTGGCCAAGGCGTACATCATTTACCGTCGCCAAAGAGAAAAAATCCGTAACATTAATGCCACCATGGTGGACTATAAAGCCATTGTGGATAACTATTTGAACATTAACGACTGGCGTGTTAAGGAGAATTCAACTGTTACCTATTCTGTAGGTGGTTTGATTCTCAGTAACTCCGGTGCGGTAACAGCTAACTACTGGCTTTCTGAAATTTATGATGATGAAATCGGTAATGCACACCGCAACGCAGACATTCACCTGCATGACCTTTCCATGCTCACCGGTTATTGTGCCGGTTGGTCACTCAAGCAGCTGATTCAGGAGGGCTTAGGTGGTGTTCCCGGCAAGATTACGTCTGCGCCGGCAAGCCATTTGTCCACGCTGTGTAATCAGATGGTTAACTTCTTGGGTATTATGCAGAATGAATGGGCAGGTGCTCAGGCATTCTCCTCCTTTGATACCTATCTTGCGCCGTTTGTTAAGGTGGACAACCTGACTCAGAAAGAGGTTAAACAGTGCATCCAGTCTTTTGTTTACGGCGTTAATACTCCGTCTCGTTGGGGTACGCAGGCACCTTTCTCTAACATCACGTTAGACTGGGTTGTACCCAATGACCTTTCTGAACTCAACTGTATTGTTGGCGGCAAGGAGATGGACTTTAAGTATAAAGACTGTCAAAAAGAAATGGATATGGTCAACAAGGCGTTTATTGAAATCATGATTGAAGGCGATGCCAACGGTCGTGGTTTCCAGTATCCCATTCCGACCTATTCCATCACCAGCAATTTTGACTGGTCTGAAACTGAAAATAACAAGCTGCTGTTTGAGATGACTGCCAAATACGGCACGCCTTATTTCTCAAACTACATCAACAGCGACATGGAGCCCTCTGATGTACGTTCTATGTGTTGCCGTTTGCGCCTTGACTTGCGTGAACTGCGTAAGAAATCCGGCGGTTTCTTCGGTAGCGGTGAGTCCACCGGTTCTGTGGGTGTTGTTACCATTAACATTCCCAGAATTGCTTATTTAGCAGAAAACGAAACCGATTTCTACACACGTTTAGATAAGATGATGGATATTGCGGCTCGCTCCCTAAAGGTGAAGCGTACCGTTATCAGCAAACTGCTGGATGCCGGTCTGTATCCTTACACCAAGCGCTACTTAGGCACCTTTGACAACCATTTCTCCACCATTGGTCTGGTGGGTATGAATGAAGCATGCTTAAACGCTAAATGGATTAAGGCAGATTTGACCAATGAGCGCGCACAGGCATTTACCAAGAATGTATTAAATCACATGCGTGACCGTCTGTCTGACTATCAGGAACAGTATGGTGATTTGTATAACTTAGAAGCAACACCGGCAGAGTCTACGGCATACCGTTTGGCGAAACATGACTTAAAGCATTATCCCGGCATTGTTACAGCCGCTAAAACGGCTGATGAAACACCCTATTACACCAACAGCTCACATCTGCCTGTGGGTTACACAGAGGACATTTTTACAGCGTTGGATATTCAGGATGAATTGCAGACGCTCTATACCTCCGGTACGGTGTTCCACGCATTCTTAGGCGAGAAATTGCCCGATTGGCAGGCTGCTGCAAACCTGGTTCGTAAGATTGCCGAAAATTATAAGCTGCCGTATTACACCATGTCACCGACATACTCAGTATGTAAAAACCATGGTTACATTGCCGGTGAATCCTTTACCTGTCCGGATTGCGGCAACGCAACAGAGGTCTATAGCCGTATTACCGGTTACTATCGCCCGGTTCAGAACTGGAACGATGGTAAATCTCAGGAATATAAAGACCGTAAGGTGTATGACATTGCAAACTCCAAGATGTCTGCTGAAAAGGGAAGCAAGGCAGAAGCAGCGGAGCCCGTTGTTGATAACAGCGGCATTGCTGACGGTGCGTATCTGTTCACAACAGCTACCTGCCCGAATTGCAAAATTGCCTGCTCTGTGTTAGACAAAGCCGGCGTTAGCTATACAAAACTGCTTGCCAACGAGCATGCAGAGATGGCAACACAGCTGGGCGTGAAGCAGGCTCCCACACTGGTGATTGTAGAGGGCGGTCAGTCTACCAAATATCACGGTGTTTCCGACATTAAAAAACTGGTTCAGGCGTGAGGACAAGCAATATGTATGATATAATCATTATCGGCGGTGGCCCTGCGGGGCTGACCGCCGCCCTATACGCTCGTCGGGCAAATAAAACGGTGTTGGTCATTGAAAAAGCCACCTTTGGCGGTCAGATTACCTATTCTCCCAAGGTAGAAAACATTCCGGGGTTTGCCCAAATCACCGGCAACGCTTTTGCAGAACACTTGGTGGAGCAGGTGCTTGCCTTAGATGCTGAGGTTGAGTGTGCTGAGGTTTTGCGTGTTATTGACGGCGAAACCAAAACCGTTGTAACCGATAGCGGCGAATTTGAAGGAAAAACTGTGATTATTGCAACAGGTGCCAGACACAGACTGTTAGGCCTCCCGAAAGAAGAGGCCTTTGTTGGCAATGGCATTTCATTTTGTGCTGTTTGCGATGGCGCTTTTTATGAGGGCAAAACCGTTGCCGTGATTGGCGGTGGCAATTCTGCCCTGCAGGAGGCTTTGTTGCTGGCTGAAACCTCCAAAAAGGTGATTGTCGTTCAGAATTTAGACTTCTTCACCGGTGAGGACAAACTGGTAGAGCAGCTTAAGGCAAAGAAGAATGTTGAAATTATTTTGGGTGCCGTGGTGGAAAGTTTGCTGGGCGAAGAGGAATTAACAGGGATTATCATTCGTCAGACTGCTGATGACACTCAAAAGGAACTGACGGTAGACGGCATGTTTGTAGCCATTGGGCTGATTCCGCAAAACGAAGCGTTTGCTGATGTGATTGCACTCAACGATATGGGCTATGCGGCTTCCGGTGAGGATTGTTGCACAAATGCAGCCGGTATTTTTGTGGCAGGGGATTGTCGTAATAAGCGAATCCGTCAAGTCACAACGGCAGCGGCGGACGGTGCAGTTGCAGCGTTGGCGGCATGTAGCTATATTGGCTAGCATTTAAAAAACAGCGAGTAAAAATTTCATAAGTTTCTCTTATAATAGAAAGACTGTCTTGCTTCGGCGAGACAGTCTTTTGCATACAATCCACCGTTTATTATCGTTGACCTTTGACGGACGCTATGATATAATGAATTCAATCAAATAGAGAGGGAAATGTCACCATGGATATTGTACAGTCGTTTTATGATTCTTTAGCAACGCAATATGATAAGCTTTTTTTTGATTGGCATGCTATAGCAAAAGAACAGGCTCTCATTTTAGATCGATTGTTTCAAGACAATGGATTTGATAAGCGGTCTGTAATTCTTGACTGTGCTTGCGGGATTGGGACGCAAGCAATCGGGCTTGCTGCCTTGGGATATCCTGTCATTGCCTCTGATATCAGTGATGAAGAACTCAAAGAAGCACGAGAGAGAGCCAAAAATAATGATGTGAAGATTTGTTTTAAGCATGCGGATTTTCGAGCGTTATCAGAAGCCTTTTCACAGAAATTCGACGTTGTGATTGCGATGGATAATGCCTTGCCACATATGCTTTCTGAGGACGATCTGGAAGCGGCAATCAAGAGCATTGCAAATCAAATAAAACGGGGTGGCATGTTTGTTGCAAGCATTAGGGATTACGATGCGCTAATCAGTTGTAAGCCGTCATATTCTGCACCGTATATACATCCGACAGAAAACGGCCAAAGAGTTTGCTTCCAAACGTGGAATTGGAGCGGCGACAGATACAAACTGATCCAGTATATTCTTGAAGACGGAAAAACCTTAGAAACAAGTAAGTTTGAATGTGAATACAGAGCTGTACGCAGGGAGGAACTAACGGGTTTACTCGCCTCCAATGAGTTTGATCGCGTGGAATGGAAATTTCCTGAAGAAACTGGATTCTATCAGCCGATTGTCATTGCAAAAAAATAATCAAAGGAGAATTTTAATGAAATATTTTGACATAGTTACATCGAATACATATGCAGGCAGCGGTAATCAGCTGTATTTTAATATGCCGGAGAAGGAGGTTCGCACAGGTCGTGTGTTTTACAAAATATCGGTAGGAGGAACATATAACTATTCCATTTTGTTTTCTAATGTGTTAGACAGCACATATGGTGACGGATCAGTCGGTCATGCCAATATGATTTGTGATAACTGGACGATTCACGCTGCCAAAATCGGCAGGGGTATTATACGAAACGCGGGGAAAGATGTTGCGGACCTATTTATGGAAGACGGCAATGAGGCTTCTGATGTCTTGGTTTCTGATTTTTGCGAGCTTTCTTTTGCGGGGCAAAAGCAAAAAGAGGTGATGCCTGGTGAGTTCTTCTCCGCTGATCCCATCAGTTTTTCCTTTGAAAAGGATGAATATCTCTGCCTCGAAATTATGTTTTCGGGAAGCATGATTCCCTATCACGAAGAAACATTGCTTCCTGTTTTTCTTAAAGATGGCGAGGGATGGAAATATGCAAACCAAATGCCTTTTGCCGGTATGATTGGATGTGACAGACCGGTCAAGGGTCGCATTGCCTATCTGGGTGATTCCATTACACAAGGTATTGGAACAAAACAGAATTCCTATCTGCATTGGAATGCGGTTCTCTCTGAAAAGTTGGGAAGTGAATATTCCTACTGGAATTTGGGGCTGGGTTGCGGCAGAGCGAGCGATGCTGCTTCTGATGGCGCATGGCTCTATAAAGCAAAGCAAAATGATATTGTTTTTGTGTGTTATGGTGTTAATGATATTTTGCAAAAACACTCCGAAGAACAGATTAAAGCAGATTTAACCTATCTGGTAAAGACCTTGAAGAATGCCGGCAAAAAGGTAATTCTGCAGACTGTTCCTCCATTTGAATATGAGGATGAGGAGCCGGAAAAGTGGGAAAGAGTCAATGCATATATTAAGGCGGAGCTGAAAGATCAGGTAGATTTTCTTTTTGATAATACTTTGCTTCTTGGTCACGAAGATAATCCGGCAGAGCCTATCTATGGCGGTCATCCTGATGAAAGCGGGTGTGCGCTGTGGGCAAATTCCCTTTATGAAGCGCTTTGTGAGAAAGAAATTCTGTAAAATCTAAAAGTGGTTTTAAGGGGGACGGGATATGAGCAAACAGAACGGCCAACTGAAAAATTTCATCTTATCGGCAGTGCTTTTGGCAATGGGCATAGTTTTACCCTTGTTCGCCATGCAGGTTAAAGAAATTGGCGACACACTTCTGCCTATGCACCTGCCTGTTATGCTTTGTGGTCTTATGTGCGGCTGGCCGTACGGCCTTTTGGTTGGCGTGTTATTGCCGTTTTTGCGGTCGGTGTGCTTTGGCATGCCGCCTCTTTATCCCAATGCTGTGTGGATGGCGGCAGAACTTGCTGCTTACGGGTTTGTAATTGGTTTAATTTACCATCATCTTGGAAGGCGAACACTTCGCAGTGTGTATATCTCACTTTTGGCGGCAATGTTTTCAGGCAGAATTGTTTGGGGTATTGCGAAAGGATTCTTATTAGGTTTAGGTGGTAAGACTTTTACGTTTTATATGTTTTTGTTAGGCGGTTTTGTGGATGCAATTCCAGGCATTATACTTCAACTTGTTTTGATACCTGCTGTGATGTCAATTGTACATAAAAAAGGAGTTACACAAAAATGAAAGAAATTTTATTTCCCTATGGTAAAGAAAAACTTAGCTATCAGTTTTCAGAGGCTGAACTCAAAGGCGTGCTTACCTCCTCAATTGAAGAATATATCCCAGAAGCAGATGCAGTCTCGCTGGTGGAGCAGGCACTTGCAAATCCTATTGGCACAGAAAGACTGAGCCGACTTGCGGAGGGGAAAAACAAGGTTGTGATCATTGCCAGCGATCATACAAGACCCGTTCCCAGTAAGGTGATTATGCCTGCCATGCTGCGCGAAATCAGACAAGGTAATCCGGATGCAGAAATTACGATTTTAATTGCAACCGGCTGTCACCGAGGCACCTCTCGCGAAGAATTGGTGAACAAATTTGGTGCTGAAATTGTTGAAAATGAAACGATTTATGTGCACGATTGTGATGAAGAGGACATGCTGGTGAATATCGGCACATTGCCGTCGGGTGGAGACTGCATTATTAACAGATTGGCGCTAGAGGCAGACCTGCTCGTTGCTGAGGGTTTTATTGAGCCACACTTTTTTGCCGGATTTTCAGGTGGCAGAAAGAGTGTGCTGCCAGGCGTTGCAGGGCGAAGCACTGTGCTTGCCAACCATTGCTCAGAATTTATCGCCCACGAAAAAGCCCGTACGGGCATTTTAGAGCAAAATCCCATTCATGAGGACATGCTGTGGGCTGCTCAACAGGCGAAACTTCAATTTATTGTCAATGTGGTTTTAAATGCAGAAAAAGAAGTAATTTATGCCGTCTGCGGTGATGTGAAAGAAGCACATCAGCAAGGTACAGACTTTTTATCGGGTCTTTGCGGCGCCAAAGCCGTTGAGGCTGACATTGTTATTTCCACGAACGGTGGCTATCCCCTTGACCAAAATGTTTATCAAGCGGTTAAGGGTATGACGGCGGCAGAAGCAACTGTTCGAAAGGGTGGCGTTATTATCATGCTTGCTTCCTCGGCAGATGGCATTGGCGGTGACCATTTTTATCACCAACTGGCTGATGAAGCAGATATTTCTAAAACCATGGAAACTTTTTTAAGCCGCGGCAGACAGGAAACCGTTCCCGATCAATGGCAAACGCAGATTTTGCTTCGTGTTTTGATGCATGCAACGGTCATTTATGTATCAGAAATGGCTGATGACATCATTCAAAACATGCACATGATTCCGGCGCATTCCATCGGTGAAGCAATGGAGCGGGCCAAGTCACTGCTCGGCACGGAAAAACCGAGTGTTGTTGCCATTCCTGATGGTGTTTCGGTGATGGTGACAAAATAATTTCTCTTGTGATGATTTGTCAAGGAGTGAAAATATGAAAACAGGTTGGTTGGTTGTCAACCACTTTTTACAGACAAATAAATTTACAGATTTATATGAAAGGCTGTCTCGGGGAGCGGAAAAGGCAGGACTATCGCTGACGGTTAAAACCGGCAGCGAGCTGCTTTGCTGCATATCCCATGGATTTGTGCACCCTCAAGAGAACCTGCCGGACTTTGTTTTGTTTTGGGATAAGGACATCCGATTGGCGCAAATGCTGGAGAACATGGGTCTTAAGCTGTTTAACAGTGCAAAGGCGATTGCCTTGTGTGACGATAAGAGCCTGACTCACATGGCGTTGGAGGGATTCGTGCCCATGCCGAAAACAATCTGTGCGCCTATGACGTATCCCGGGGTTGGGTACACCGACACGTCCTTTGTCAAAGATGCAGTTGTCGTTTTGGGGCTTCCTATGGTTATCAAGGAATGCTTTGGTTCGTTTGGGGCACAGGTGTACTTGTGCCACACAGAAAAAGAGGCGGAGGACAAGGTCAAAGAGCTTGCCGGGCAGCCGTTTATTATGCAGTCTTTTATAGCAGAGAGCTTTGGCAAGGATTTGCGTCTACAGGTGGTGGGCGATCGGGTGATTGCCGCCATGCTTCGATATAACGAAAAAGGAGATTTTCGCGCGGGTATTACCAGCGGTGGTTCTATGACTCCATATGAGCCGAGCGAGGAACAATGTGCTTTGGCGGTTTCGGTTTGTAAAAAGCTTGGTTTGGATTTTGCAGGCGTTGACTTTTTGTTCGGTGAGGACGGCGAAATGATTTTATGTGAGGTGAATTCCAACGCCCACTTTAAAAATCTTTATGATTGCACCGGCGTGGATGCAGCGACGGAAATTATGAGCTATATTGCAAAGGTATTGGAGGAAGCATGATGTGTCAGCTGTCAGGGTGGTTAATCTATCGAAAAAGTGATGCAGAACGGAATCGACACTATATTCAGTTTTATGAAGAGGCGTGTAGCAAGCATGGCGCTTCTATTTCCTTGCGTTACTTTGAGGATTTTTCTTATGGAACCAATCAAAACGGCTTGTTTCTATCCTATAACGGTGCGCCCGCTAAGCGTCCTGATTTTGTGGTGATGCGGGTAGATGAACCGATCTTTTCCTATCATTTAGAGCTGATGGGCTTTGCCGTGTTTAACAATGCCGCCCTCTCCTTGGTGGCGAATGATAAGCTGCGAACGCTGCAGGTGGCATCGGCAGCGGGTATTCCTGTTCCCGACAGTCGACTGGCAACAAAAAACTCTGCCCTAAAGGTGGGCGCAGAGCTAATATATCCCCTGGTTATGAAACCGCGGGACGGTCATGGTGGTCAGGACGTGCTTTGGATTGAAAACGAAGCGGCTTTAGAGGAAAAACTCGGGACATATCCCCACGAGACGTTCCTGCTCCAAAGACCCGTTTCGGATTTGGGCATGGATTTGCGGGTATATGTTGTGGGTGGTCAGGTGATTGCCTCAATGCTGCGGGTGCAGACAGAGGATTTTCGCAGCAATTACTGTTTAGGCGGCTCGGCGCAGGCATATCAGCTTTCGCCGGATGAAGGAGCCTTGGTGCAAAAAGTTGTGAGCCTGTTTACCGTTGGCTTTGCCGGTTTTGATTTCATGTTTGATGGCGGCAAGATGATTTTAAATGAAATTGAGGATGTGGTGGGCGCCAGAATGCTCTATCACCTGACGGATACCGATGTGGTAGATATATATGTGGCGCACATTCTTGACACAATCAAAAAAGATAAAAGAATATTCAATTAAACAAAAGCACTCAAAGCGATTTCGCTTTGGGTGCTTATGTTTTACAGATTTGTTTTGCAGCGCGTGACATCATCTGAAGTGCTTTTGGAGAAACGCCGTAGAGTTTTTTGAATTTTGCTGAAAAATAGTTGCAGTCGTTAAATCCACACAAATCGGCAACCTCTGAAACTGAAATGCTCTCATTTTTAAGAAGGGCTTCTGCTTTTTTCATTCGCAGAAGGTTTACATATTCATTAAAGCCAAAACCGGTTTCTTTTTTAAATTTTCGTGAAAAGTGTTCACTGCTTACCGAGAAAATATTTGCCGTTTCCGAAAGAGAAATATCATAAGCAAGATTCTTCTGTACATAGCTGATGGCCTTTTCAATATAACTGCTCTTTGAATCACTAATTTTGTATTGATTCTCGTTGCGAACTAAGGTGAACATCAGCATGCGCATATGACACTTGATTACATCGTCTGAAAATTCATCGGGCATGATGGATTCGTCCTGTATTTTATATAAGATTTCTGAAATACCCTTTGTTATGTCAGAATTTCGGTATAGGTAATTGCTCTTTGTAAACATTGAAAGAGCGGCTGAAGGAATATATGTTTCTGAGCAGTGAACCAAAAGACGTGAGGGCTTATTTTCTGTATAAAGCGTGTTATGTATCACGCCCTGTGGGATGAGCACCAAATCTCCGGGAACAAGGGAAAAGGACTTGCTGTCAATAAAGTAATTGCAATATCCGTTTTCGATATAGTAAATTTCGTAAAAATCATGATAATGCTCATCAACAAGAAACTCTCCCTGTTTACCTGTGTAATCATGGCGGCTAAAAGAAAAGAGGTTACTGCGTGAGGATTTATCTTTTTGCATTGGAATATCTCCTTATACTTGCTTTGTAGATATTATATCATGAAACATCAAAAAAATAAAGAAAATTTTCCTTAAATCCACAAAATAATCAAGGAAACTGTGAAAAAATTGATATATAATTTAAGTATCATCTTGAAAGAAAAGAGGTCATAACATGAAACATTTGGGAAATTCGGTTGAAGAAATAAAAATTGCTTATATTGGAGGAGGCTCACGAGGATGGGCTTGGGGACTTATGTCCGACCTTGCTGTGGCAGAAGATATATCAGGCGAGATTGCTCTTTATGATATTGATATGGATGCTGCCAAGGCAAATGAAACGATAGGCAATAAAATCAATGACTTAGAAGGCTGTAAATCGAAGTGGGCTTATAAGGCACACGAAACCCTTGAAAGTGCGCTAAATGGTGCTAATTTTGTTATCATCTCAATTCTGCCGGGAACCTTTGACGAAATGGAAAGCGATGTACACGAGCCGGAACAATACGGTGTATACCAATCCGTCGGTGATACATACGGTCCCGGTGGTACGATTCGTGCGTTGCGAATGGTTCCCATGTATGAAGTGATTGCAAATGCCATTCGCGAAAACTGTCCGGATGCATGGGTCATTAACTATACAAACCCGATGACACTTTGTGTGAGAACACTTTACAGAGTGTTCCCTGAAATCAAGGCGTTTGGATGCTGTCATGAGGTTTTTAGCACACAACATCTTTTGGCAGAGACTGTGAAGGAAAAGTATGGCATTGATTCCATTGAAAGAGAAGATATTAAGGTAAATGTTACCGGTGTCAACCACTTTACCTGGCTCACAGAAGCAAAGTATAAAGATATTGACATCATGCCGCTCTATAAGGAGTTTGCGAATCAATATTACGAAAGTGGATATACAAAGAACCGAAGAAATCATTGGATGAACAATCCCTTTGCCAATGCCCATAGAGTTAAATTTGACCTCATCAGAAGATTTGGCTATATTGCCGCTGCAGGTGACCGTCATCTTGCAGAGTTCTGCCCGCCGGAATGGTACTTGGCAAGTCCTGAGTGCGTAGAGGAATTTCGCTTTGGCCTCACAGCGGTTGCTTGGAGAAAGGAAGACCTTAAAAATAAGCTGGAAAAAAGTGCAAGACTGGTCAGTGGAGAAGAGGTATTTGTGTTTGAAGAAACAGGCGAGGATGGCGTGAATCAGATTCGGGCACTGCTCGGTCTTCACAGCTTTGTTACCAATGTAAACATCCCCAACGTAGGACAGATTCCGAACCTGCCGGCAGGTGCCGTTGTTGAAACAAATGCCGTATTCTCAGCAGACAGTGTGCGACCCGTTTTTGCAGGTGATGTTCCTGCGGAGATTTATCCGCTCATCTCAAGAGTTTGCGGCGTTCAGGAAATGGTTTCAGAAGCTGCAGCAGAGCGGAATCTTGAAAAAGCATTTCGTGCGTTTATGCTGCAGGTTGATTTACCGATAAAGGAGGCACGAGAGCTGTTTGACAAAATGATAGAAAATACGAAAAGCTATTTAACAAGTTACGGCGTGTAAACGAACTGAATCTTGAGATTTCCTTGTAGGAAATGAGACAAAGCTTGTGCGATTTATTGCACAAGCTTTGTAAATTCTTTTTTAAGTCGCTCGATGATGCGCTTTTCCAGCCTCGAAATGTAGGATTGGGAAATGCCCAGCATATCGGCGACTTCTTTTTGTGTTTTTTCATTGCCGTTCTGTAAGCCGAAACGCAACTCCATAATGCGTTTTTCGCGTGATGACAGGCGGCTTAAAGCATTATATAAAAGCTCCTTATCAACCTCGTCGTCGAGGTGTTTGGAAATTTCATCTGAGTCGGTCCCCAACACGTCGGATAAGAGCAGCTCATTGCCATCCCAGTCGGTATTTAAGGGTTCATCAATGGAAATTTCTGTTTTTGTGTTATGCGTTTTGCGTAAGTGCATCAGAATTTCGTTTTCGATGCAGCGTGAGGCATAAGTGGCTAATTTAATATTTTTTCCCGGGTCAAAGGTATTGATGGCTTTAATCAGACCAATGGAGCCAATGGAGATTAAATCCTCAATATTTATCCCGGTGTTTTCAAACTTCCGCGCGACATATACCACCAGTCGCAGATTTCGTTCAATGAGTATTTTTTTCACATCCGCAGCATCTTTTGTCAAGCGTGCAAGCAGCTGTGCTTCTTCTTCGGCAGATAATGGCGTGGGCAATGTTTCGCTACCGCCTATGTATAAAATCGGCGTATCGCCCTTTAGCAGCCAATGAAGCAAAAGGTTTCGCCTTGCTTCAGACAGCGCCAGCAGTTTTTTGATCCAGGTGTTTTTCATGTTGATTCTCTCCCTCAAAATCACGGGGCAAAATGGCGTCCCAATTATGATAATAGTCTAAAGTTTGGTTCACAAGACCGATATAGACAACTTTTGTTTGCACCAGATGACGGCCGTTTTCAATGTAAATGGCATCAGGCAAAAAGGCGGCAAGTAAAGACTCTCCCTGCAGTGTTATGTAGGGCAGAGCAATCAGGTCGGTTTCATGTAAAAGAGCCTCCTCAGGCGTTTGAAAATTCTTAAATATGTGTTTTGCGGCATCCCACTGCGCAATGATGACACTTTTGCCGCTGATTTCATCACGCAAAAAATTGCCGCTGTCGTAAAATGCGCGCAGGCAAAGAGCTTGCCCACGATAGATTACCCGCAGTTTAAAAATTTGTTTGCCTCTTAAAGATAAGCGTGCTCCTAAGTTGAAAACAACTTTTAAAAGTAAATAGCAACCAAACGAAAGCAGCAGCAAAAGCCCAAGCGGTAAATTGATGTATAGTGAACCGTTGCGGTAAACAGACCCCATTAGTGAGGCGGTGCCGGAAAAAAAGAACAGGCAAAAAGCGGTGCCGCCATAGAGAAATGTGATGGCATAAAACACGCAGATAGATTTCAGACAGGCGCGCAGACAGCGAGGGCGAAAGCAGATCATGACCATCAGGGCGCCGACAGCCAGCTTGCCTGCTAAACTATAGAGCAAACCATCCGGCAAAAAGAAAACGCAAACGGCATAAATTGCCCCGAACAGGGCACCAATGCTCAGG
This sequence comes from Clostridia bacterium, assembly GCA_045595795.1. Lineage (GTDB taxonomy): Bacteria > Bacillota > Clostridia > UBA1381 > UBA9506 > UMGS755. Next base: position 16,216 of record JAZOBC010000067.1, read on the forward strand.
CGCAAAAAGGAAACGCGACTATAAAGAAGCAGACTGCTCAGCCACAAAAGCAAATAGTTAAAAATCCAGTTGGTAACGAGTAGCACATCAATGTATATCTTAATTTCCATCTGCTCTCCTCCAAGACTTGTCGGTTGGTAATATATGGTAGATGAGTTTATTATATCATGGGAAAGTGGAAAAATTTGTCAAAGAATGACAGGGTTAAAAATTTTCTTTGATGGGAAATGTTGTTTAGAATTAAATTGAATTTACGAATGAGATATGGTATAATGAATTCAACGAAGTTGAATTCAGCTAAATTCGCTATCGCGAGCTAAATGTGCTATCGCACGCTAAATTACTTCGTAGCTAAATTGACCTTCGGTTAGCTAAAAGGCGAATTTAATTTAGCTTTGCAACTTGTTGCAAAATTTAGCTATCATTTTTTTATTTTGATTTGACACAAGCCTAAGAAAATTATGTCGAATATTGTCGAAAAAACATAGAAGAGAGGATGTTTAAGAATGAAAAATTTGTTGTTGCTTGGTGATTCAATTCGTATGGGATATGATAAGTCTGTTAAAAAGACATTAGAGGGAAAAGCACATGTTATTTTTCCCGAGGAAAATTGCAGGTTTGCATCATATCTTTTAAGATATTTTCATGAGTATTTAGGAGAGGTCGAGGGTGAGGAGATTGATGTCATTCATTGGAACGCAGGGCTTTGGGACTGTTTGAGATTATTTGAAGAAGAGCCTCATACCCCCATCGAGGTATATGCATATTACATAGAAAGAATCTGTATCAGAATCAAGAAGTTATGCCCGAATGCCCGAGTGATTTTTGCGACCTCCACAAGTGTGCTTTCTGAAAAAATGAGTAAAAATTTTAAACGTTACAACGAAGATGTTGTGGCGTATAATGAAGTTGCATTAAAGATTGTAAACAAGTATGGCTTTCAGATTAACGATTTATATGCCCTTTCCGTAACACTCCCGGAAGAAGTGCACTCTGATGCCGTGCATTATTATACCCCTGCCGGAACGGAGGCTTTTACAAATCAGGTTCTTTCCTTTGTTGCACCGGCACTTGGCATCGAGGAATCTCTTACATATCGCGAAGATATGTACACAGATAAACCAATTGGAATATGAACTTTTTGCCCACTCTTGACAAAAGTCGAATTGTGTCGAATGATCGTAAAATTTAACTTATATTATATTAAAGGAGAAAGAGTATGACTTACAAAGAAAGAGTTGTTGAATCCTTAAAAGAACTTGGAGGACACGCATACTTAAATGATATATATGACGTCTTTGAAAGGATAAGTAAAATAGAATTACCAAAAAGCTATAAAGCAATTGTGAGAGCAACTCTTGAACATAATAGTTCGGATTCTACTGTTTTTAATGGTAAGGATGACTTATTTTATTCAGTTGATGGTATTGGAAATGGACACTGGGGATTGAGATCTTTTGATGCTGGAAAGGTTATAGAGCTAACACAAGAAGATGATGAGTTTAGCGAGGGTAAGTTGTCATTAAGAAAACATCTACAAAGAGAAAGAAATCCTAAGCTTATAAGTAAAGCAAAAGCATTTTTCTTGAGTAATAATGGACGATTGTATTGCGAAATATGTGATTTTGATTTCCAAGAAAAATATGGTGATTTGGGAGAAAATTTTATCGAAGCACATCACATAAAACCGGTATCAACAATGCTTGATGGAGAAAAAACAAGAATAGAGGATATAGTTATGGTGTGCTCAAATTGTCACAGTATGATTCACAGGAAGAAACCTTGGTTAAATAAAGACGAGTTAAAAAAGTTATTAAAGTAATAGGTTGATTTTTGTTTAGTTTTAATACAAGTGTATTGATGTAAAATTAAATATATTAGTTTGCCGATTTTGATATTTACATATACTATCGGATGCGAGAAAATCCAGTATTCTCGCGGGTTCTAAAAGAGAATGTTTGGGAAAAACAAGTGAAAATGTAAAAAATACAGAAACCAGGTGATTATCATGAAGTTAATTTTCGTGCGTCATGGGGATCCGGACTATGTGAACGATACCCTGACAGAGCGCGGTTGGAAAGAAGCTGAGGCGCTGGCGCCCAGAGTGGCGAAATGGCAGGCTGATGCCTTTTATTCTTCTCCGCTTGGCAGAGCTAAAGACACAGCAAAGGTTTCTTTAGAACCCTTGGGAGAAACGGCAACGGAGCTTTCGTGGCTTCGGGAATTTCACGTTGATGTGAAAGACCCTGCGACAGGTGAGACCACCATTCCGTGGGATTTCTTGCCCCGCCTTTGGACAAAGGATGACACCTTATATGACCGCCATCGCTGGCATGAAAGCGAAATTATGAAAACAGGCAAGGTTGCAGAAAGAAAGCAAGAGGTTTATCAGGGTATTGACGCGCTTTTAGAATCCTATGGCTATGAGCGAAAAGGAAACCTGTATTATACGGAGCAGGGGCACGATAAAACTTTGGTGTTCTTTTGTCATTTGGGAGTGCAGTTTGTGATTTTGTCACATCTCTTGGGTGTTTCGGCTTCGGTTTTGTGGCAGAACTTTTTTGTGGCGCCAACCTCGGTGACGGTTGTTGAAACCGAAGAAAGAGAAAAAGGCATTGCAGCTTTTCGATGCAGAAAGGTGGGCGACACGTCACATTTATATTGCGCCGGCATTCGTCCTTCTGATTCAGGATTTTATGAATCTGTTTACGGAAAAGAACGTAACTGGACACTGAAATAGATAAAACAGCTTACAGAAGAATGATGCAGCAGAAACTGCTGCAGAACAGAAAAGGAGATTTTACATGAAAAAAAAGGACTTCATACAGGTGATTAAATTTGGTTTAGTGGGTGCACTCAACACGCTTTTGGATTATGGCTTGTTCTTCGTATTTTTCTCCTTGGTTAATTTAGACAAGAACCTTGCTCAAATATTAGCCACGCTTATTGCGATGACAAATAGTTATCTAATAAACCGTTATTGGACTTTTGAACAGTCCGGCTCTGTGCAGGGGCGGGAAATTTGGCGGTTTATTGTGGTGAATATTCTGTCACTGAGCACAACGCTTGTATGCCTCAATCTGTTTTACGATATACTTCATATGCATGAGGTTGCCAATCGTATTCTGTCGTTTATGCATATTCCGTTTGCGTTGACGGGTGAAGATTTGCCGGTTATGTTTTGTAAATTAATTGCTATGCCCTTTTCTTTGGCGGTTAACTTTCTGGGGAATCGTCTGTGGGTGTTCGGTGGCAAAAAAGAGACAAAATATTGATGAATGTTTTTGTTTATTGCCTGCATAAAAAAACAACTTATTAACAGAAAAACGAAAAGTTTTCAACAGTTTTAAAAGGGAAATTGCCGATTTTATGCGCTTTTTGATTTATTTTTTGTTAATAACCCTGTGGAAAATGTTAATAACTATGCAAATTATTAACAGAAAGACGGGTAAAAACATGTAAAAAAGCAGAGGATTTCTTGCGAATGATACTTGCATAATCAGTGAAAACAAGATATAATGTTTACATAGAGGAGTTTGTCTTTTTTTTGAACGACGTTTTGCCTGTTAAAATGGCGGACATACAATAATATTTTGTCGATTCAAAGCGAGAAAAATATAAAATGCCTATTGGCACATGGAGGTTCTACATGACAAAACGATATAAACGAATTTTGCTGAAAATCAGCGGAGAGGCCCTTGCCGGAGGCAAAGGAACAGGTCTTGATTTTGATACACTGGAAAACATTGCAAAGGTAGTCAAGCAATGTAATGATGCCGGTGTTGAAATTGCCATTGTGGTAGGTGGCGGCAATTTCTGGAGAGGTCGCTCCGGCGGCAATATGGACAGAACCCGCGCAGACCACATGGGCATGCTGGCAACGGTTATTAATTCTTTGGCAATGCAAAGTGCCTTAGAAGCTGTGGGCGTTCCCACCCGTGTTGAAACAGCCATTGAAATGCGGCAGATTGCAGAGCCTTATATCCGTGGCAAAGCGGTTCGACATATGGAAAAGGGCAGAGTGGTTGTGTTCGGTTGCGGAACGGGTAATCCCTTTTTCTCCACCGATACGGCGGCAGCGCTCAGAGCGGCTGAAATTGAAGCCGAAGCAATCTTTTTGGCAAAAAAGGTGGATGCAGTGTATGACAGTGACCCGGCTAAGAACCCCGATGCGAAGAAATTTGACAGCCTAACGTATATCGACGTTTTAAACAAGGGCTTGGGCGTTATGGATTCCACAGCGACCTCCCTGTGTATGGATAATAACATTCCCATTTTGGTTTTTGGTATCGAAGACCCGCAGAACATCATTCGTGTTTTAGAGGGTGAAAAAGTCGGCACCATTGTATCAAACGGTTAAATGTCACAACAAGAAAGGATGAAACGTTATGTATGAAGATGTAAAGGCAAAAATGGATAAAGCCATTGCGGCTTTGGAAAATGATTATGCGGCAATCCGTGCAGGTCGTGCCAACCCGGCATTGCTTGACCGTATCACGGTAGATTATTACGGTACAGCAACCCCTATTCCGCAGGTTGGTTCTGTTTCCGTTCCCGAAGCAAGAATGTTGGTGATTCAGCCTTGGGATGGTTCTATTTTAGGAGAAATTGAGAAGGCTATCTTAAAATCCGATTTGGGTTTGACCCCGAACAACGACGGTAAAGTGATTCGCATTTCCTTTCCGGCACTGACAGAAGAACGTCGTAAGGAACTGGTAAAAGGTATCTCGAAACGTGCTGAAGACGCCAAGGTTGTCATCCGCGGTGTGCGTCGTGATGCCTTAGAAGTTTTTAAAGCACAGAAGAAAAAGAGTGAAATTACAGAAGATGATTTAAAGAATGCCGAAACTGACATTCAGAAGCTGACCGATCAATATATTAAAGATATTGATGTCATTGCAGCAAAGAAAGACAAAGAAATTATGGAAATTTGAGGAGAAGTCCTATGCTGAAAGGATTCAAAAAGCTGCACGGCGGAAAGCTTATGCAGGAGATAGACCCCAATAATTTGCCTAAGCATGTTGGCATTATCATGGATGGCAACGGTCGTTGGGCACAAAGGAGAGGTCTGCCTCGCAGTGCCGGCCACAGAGCCGGTGCGCAAAACCTGAAAACCATCGTTGAATTTGCAGGAAATATGGGCATTCCGTATATCACGGCATATGCGTTCAGTACGGAAAACTGGAAGCGCTCTAAAGAAGAAGTGGATGCCTTAATGCAGCTTTTGTTAGACTATTTGCGCGATAAAGACCAATTAGCAGGAAAAAATGTAATCATTCGCGTCATTGGTGATCGCAGCAGGTTGTCTGACGAAATCAATCATGAGATTGATGTCATTGAGGACTATACCAAAGACCGCGACGGCACAGTGCTGTATCTTGCCATTAACTATGGTGGACGGCAAGAGATTGTTCGCGCGGTGAATGAGCTTGCGGCACAGGTTCGTGAGGGAACCATAGCGCCAGGTGAGATTACGGAGCAGATGCTATCAGAAAAGATGTACACAGAGGACGTGCCGGAGGCAGATTTGATTATTCGTCCCAGCGGAGAGCTCAGGCTATCAAACTTCTTGCTGTGGCAGTCGGCATATAGCGAATTTTGGTTTTCTGATATTAACTGGCCGGATTTTAAGACCCGGGACTTTACGCAGGCGATTTTAGATTATCAGAACCGAAACAGGCGTTTTGGTGGCAGATAGTCAGCGTCTTTCTATGGAGACAGAAAGGAGCGACAGTTTTGTCAAAGTTTCAACTACGAATTATCAGCGGCTTGGTCGGCACCGTTTTAGTGCTGGGCATTTTGTTCTCGCCGTTTGTTGTGTTTCATATTGCGGTGGGGATTGCGTGCTTTATCGCGCTACATGAGCTTCATGTCACCTTTTCGCAGGAAAAAAAGTGGCAGCTTGTGGTGCCGGGTTATGTCTTTGCATTGCTGCTGTTATTAGCACCGTTGTTTTTTTCCGAGAACATGTCCGGGCTCGTTATGTTTCTGATCGTCACATATTTGATGCTTCTTTTAATTTGTTCGGTGCTTTGGAATGATTCCATTAAATTTTCCGATGCGGTTCGTTCCTTTTTTTCCTTGATTTATGGCGTTCTGCTTCCGTTACATATGAGCTATGTGCGCATGTTGGATCATGGTATAGCACTCACAATGCTGATTTTCATCGGCTCCTGGATGCCGGATACATTTGCTTTTTTCTCCGGCAGGTTTTTCGGTAAGCATAAGCTGATTCCGTCAGTCAGCCCCAATAAAACCGTTGAGGGTGCTGTGGGTGCCATTGTTGGTGCCGTGGTAAGCTTTGGAATTTTTGGCCTCGTGATGACATATTGTTTTGATTACACGGTTTGTTACCCGGCTCTCTTTGCCCTGTCTTTGATTTGTGGCGTATTGGCGCAGTTTGGAGATTTGTCGGCGTCTGTGATTAAACGCGAATGTAACATCAAGGATTTCGGCAATTTGATTCCCGGTCATGGCGGTATTTTAGACCGCATTGACAGCTTGGTGTTTATTGCACCGCTTGTTTATTACTTTGTATTAGTATTTGAGGTTATCTGCAAATGATGAAACTGACAATTTTGGGTTCAACCGGCTCCATCGGAACGCAGTCTTTAGAGGTTGTGCAGGCGTCGAATGATATTTGTGTGGAGGCGCTTGGTGCCGGTCGGAACATCACACTTTTAGAAGAACAGGTTCGTGCCTTTCATCCTCGCTATGCTTGTGTGGCAGATGAAACTCTGGCGGCAGATTTAAAAATTAAACTGGCAGATACAAGCACAGAGGTGTTAGCCGGTGAGGCAGGCATGGAATTTTTGGCAGAAGACACCGGCAGTGACACCGTGATTGGTGCCATTGTAGGGTTTGCCGGCTTAAAACCGGCTTTGGCTGCCGTGCGAGCCGGTAAGAGACTCGCTCTTGCCAATAAGGAAACGTTAGTGGCTGCCGGCGATTTGGTTCGGGAAGAAATGGTAAAGTCGGGCAGTGAACTGATACCTGTTGACAGTGAGCACAGTGCGGTATTCCAATGCTTAGAGGCAATTCCGAAGCAGCAAAGAGAAGCAGAGGTGAAACGCATTCTGCTGACAGCTTCCGGTGGCCCCTTTGCAGGTAAAAGCCGAAAGGACTTAACGGCAATTACGCCGGAGGCAGCCTTAAAACACCCAAATTGGGATATGGGTGCTAAAATTACAATTGATTCTGCAACGCTAATGAATAAAGGGCTGGAGGTGTTAGAAGCCGCACAGCTTTTTTGTGTTTCTGCTAATAAAATTGATGTGGTGGTGCATCGTCAGAGCATCATTCATTCCATGGTTGAGTTGACAGACGGTGCAGTGTTGGCACAGCTGGGCGTGCCGGACATGAAGCTGCCCATTCAATATGCTCTAACTTATCCGAAACGCTTGCCCATGCAGGATAACACGCTGGATTTAGCCAAGGTAGGTACGCTGACTTTTGAAGAGCCCGATAAAGAGACCTTCCGTTGCTTGGCCTTAGCGTATGAAGCGGCAAAAGCAGGGCATACTATGCCCTGTGTTTTAAATGGTGCCAACGAAGTGGCAGTTTCACTGTTTTTGCAGAAAAAAATTGGCTTTTTAGAAATTGCAGAAATGATTGAACGTGTGATGCAGGCACATCAGATTGTGAAGTGCCCGGATTTATCAGATATTGTTGAGGCTGACCGTTGGGCAAGAGAAACAGCTTTTTCGCTGTGTGACCGAAAATAACCATCGGCTTAGCCAAAGGAGGCAGCATGACAACGCTTTGGACCGTCCTTGCGGCGGTGTTGATTTTTTGTATTTTAATTTTTGTACATGAATTTGGTCACTTTATTTCGGCAAAGCTTTTGGGCATTCGCGTTCACGAGTTTGCCATTGGTATGGGACCGAAAATTTTTAGTAAGAAAAAGGGTGAGACGCTCTATAGCGTTCGTGCCATCCCCATTGGCGGTTTTTGCGCCTTAGAGGGAGAAGACAGCAGTTCTACCGACGAAAAGGCTTTAAGCAATAAGCCTGCCTGGGTGAAACTGATTGTTTTGGCTGCCGGCTCTTTTATGAATCTTTTGCTTGGCTTTTTGCTGCTTGTTTGCATGTATGCTTCAGCCAGCGGCATCGTAGTGCCCGAGGTGGCATCGGTTGCTCCTGATAGTATTGCGGCTTCTGCCGGCGTGCAGGTGGGCGATGAAATTGTTTCCTTTGGCGGCAAGCGGATTCATATTGCCGGGGATTTGTTTTGGGAAAAAGAACGAATGGGTCAGGAGCCTGTGGCACTTACCGTTCGCAGAAACGGCGAGTCGCTATTGTTAACATTGGTGCCACAGTCTGAAAAAACAGAGCTTGGTATTGGCCTTATGGCGCGTGAAAATAATTTTTTTCTGACGGTGAAAACCGGGTTTTATCAAGGTGTTTTTTATGGCCGGGTGATTATAGAAACGTTTTTTGATTTATTGCGCGGCAAAGTTGCGGTCAGCTCCATGTCCGGCCCCATTGGGATTGTGTCGGAAATTGGGTCGGCGGTGCAGGAAACTGCGCAAACAGGCTGGGCAGGCTTTTTAAGTCTACTACAGCTGGCTGTGCTTTTAACCATGAATTTGGGCGTGTTTAATTTGTTGCCGGTTCCGGCATTAGACGGCGGACGCATTTTCTTTGTATTGGTAAGTGCCATTACCCGGAAAAGAATTCCGCCCGAGAAAGAGGGCATGATTCATTTCATTGGTTTTGCACTGCTTATTTTGCTTTCAATTTTTATTGCCTATATGGATGTGTTGCGGCTATTTTAAACCGCAGGCACAGAAAGGAATAAACCATGGGAAAAATTCAGGTTTTAGACAAATCTGTCTCCAATAAAATAGCAGCAGGCGAAGTGGTTGAGCGTCCGGCTTCCGTAGTGAAAGAACTCTTGGAAAATGCGTTGGATGCAGGGGCAACCCATGTGACCGTCGAGATTAAAAATGGCGGCATTACCTATATTCGTGTTGCAGACAACGGTTGTGGTATGTCTAAGGAAGACGTGCCTGTGGCTTTGCTTCGTCATGCCACCAGTAAAATTGCAACAGACCGGGATTTGGATGCTATTATGACCTTGGGTTTCCGTGGTGAGGCACTCTCTTCAATCGGCGCTGTGAGCAAGCTGGAGATTTATACCCGAACGCAAGACGAAGAAACCGGCACCCACCTTGTTTCAGAAGATGGTGAGGTGACCGACTGCAGCGAAGCGGGCTGCCCAGTGGGCACAACGGTGATTGTGCGCGATTTGTTCATGAACACTCCTGCCCGAATGAAGTTTTTGAGAAAAAATTACACGGAGGCAGGCTATATTGCCGATATTGTTAATCGCTTGGCTTTGGCGCGGTCTGATGTCTCCTTCCGTTTGATTAACGATGGCAAAGAGGCATTGTTTACTGCCGGTGATTCGGATTTGTTAAACAGCATTTATGCTGTGTATGGCAAAGATTTAAAAGCCACCATGCGTCCGGCTGTCTATGAGGAGGGTGGCATTTCGGTCAGCGGCTTTTGTGCAACGGCTGCCGGTGCGCGTCCCAATCGCAGCATGCAAAGCTTTTTTGTCAATGGGCGTTATATCAAAAGCCCTCTATTGGCCCGTGCGGTGGAGGAGGCTTATAAAAATGAGCTCATGGGTGGTAAATTTCCTGCCTGTGTACTTTTGATTACGTTGCCTGCTACCATGGTAGACATTAACGTGCATCCCACCAAATTGGAGGCCAAGTTTGCCGATGAAAAAGCGGTGTATCACTGCACCTATTGGGCAGCAAAAAATGCATTGTATCAGAAAAAGGAAATTCCGGCTGTTACCTTAGATGCTCAGCCTGAAGAACCAATTCCGACCATTCGAGCTGAGGTGCGCAGACCCTTTGTGAGTGCCGCAAAACCTGTTGTGATGCAAGAGGCCGCACCTGCCAAAAAGGTGGAAGCTTCTCCCTTTGTATGGCGCACGCAGTCTGAGCGAAGTGGTGGACAAACAAAAATCTCGTTTGGTCAGACGGACAAGCCCAACGTGCAGAAGATGAAAACACCCGTGGTGGCGGTTCCAACCAAACCGGAAGTGCTGCAAAAGCCTGAGACGATTTTGACGGAAGAACAACCGAGGATGCAGCCTGAGCAGGTCAAAACCCTATCAGAGCCGATGCCTTCTGTACAGGAAGAAAAAACGATTCACGAAATTGCTTCTTACCGTGTTTGCGGTCAGATTTTTGATACATATAT
>JAZOBC010000068.1:0-28007 GCA_045595795.1 Clostridia bacterium
ACTTGTGTGCAGCCAGTAGTATTAGGGCTATGCCCGAAAATGAAAAACCCCCCGTTATACGGGGGGATATTTATTATATTTGTTTGCAATAATAATGGGGTTGTTTCACTTTCTGTTAGTAAAACAACCCCATTATATATGCTATGTAGTCTTAGCGTCTTAAATCTTTTCTGTTCTCACGGATAGTTTCAACGGTGCTGATTAATTGATCTTCAATAGCGTGGAGAACATCATCAGCATATTGGCTTGCACCCAATCTGATTTCGCGGGCATGTTCCTGAGCACTTTCAATAATCTGATTTGCGTTGTCATAAGCCTGCTTGGTGATTTCGTGTTCATTGACCATAGCTGCGATCTTATCTTCAGTGTTCTTAATGATAGCAGCGGCTTCCTTCTGTGCGTCTGCAATGATTCTTTGACGTTCGTCCTTTACCCATTTTGCTTGCTTCATTTCGTCAGGATACTTGATTCTGGCTTCCTGAAGAAGGTCTAAAAGCGCATCCTTATCAATGATGCCACGTCCCACGAAGGGAATGGTAAAGCTGTGCTCAATTTTATCTTCCAAAGCCTCAATGATTTCTAATAATTCCATTATAAATCGCCCCTTTTTAATCTTTTGTTTAACATTTTTACGTATTGCGTCATGCTGAAAATGATTCTTTATTTTAAGTACTCAGCACATGGACTAAGCACACATCAACATAATCATGCCTCGAGCAATAACACCCGAGCTCTGCCATAGCGCTTATCGCGCACGATGTGAAACAGTTTTTCAGTCTGGACAGGCGGTTCGCCTTCTGTTTCGCAATAGATAATGCCATCAGGTGAGAGTAGATTTCTTTCTGCAATGACTTCTAAACTGCGAGCAAGAAAATCACCCTGATATGGCGGATCTAAAAAAATGATGTCATAAAAATCACTTGTTGATTGCAGAAAAGCCAAATAGTCACTTTTTATCAACTTTGCCCGATCTGTTAAATGTGTTTTAATCAAATTGTTTTCTGCTGCTTTTAGCGAATCAACAGAGGCATCGACAAAAACAGCACCGGCGGCGCCACGACTGAGTGCCTCAATGCCCAAACTGCCGGTTCCGGCGAATAGGTCAAGGACAAATGCACCACTAAGGCGACCATTTAACATGCTAAACAACGCCTCTTTTACCCGGTCATGAGTCGGGCGGACGGCTAATCCTTCAGGACAAAGTAACTTTGTTCCTCTGGCAGAACCTGCAATGACTCTCAATGATAACCATCCTTTGTTTGTAATTGTGTAAGTAACACACTTTTCGACAATAACATCCTATTATACATATATTATTTTACATGATTTCTCATAAATGTCAAGATGTTTTGCAAAATTTTCAATTAAAAGTAACATGATTCTGAAACAGCGCGTTGATTTTTTGAGAAATAAATGCTTTTTCTTCTTGCGTACAAGCTAACTCTCCGGACACATAAGTCCGCGCTGCTAAAGTGGTTTGTTTTAAAAGCTCCATATCGGTGTAGAGATTTGCAATTCGAAACGCGGGGAGACCGTGTTGGCGTGTGCCGAAAAATTCACCGGGTCCACGCTGTTTTAAGTCCTCTTCTGCAATTTTGAAGCCGTTTTCTTCGTGCTTCATAACCGAAAGTCGTGCCATAGCAGCTTCTTGCGTGTTTTGAGACATTAAAATGCAGTAGGATTTATGTATGCCCCTGCCCACGCGCCCTCTAAGCTGATGTAGTTGTGAAAGACCAAAACGGTCGGCGTTTTCGACGAGCATAATGGTGGCGTTAGGAACATCGACGCCAACCTCAATGACGGTTGTCGCAACTAAAACAGAGATTTTTCCTTCCTTAAAGTCGCTCATAACAGTCTCTTTTTCGTTGCCCTTCATTTTGCCATGCAGAACCCCAATTTTGTCTGCCGGAAAGCCATTTTTGTGGAGCAACTTACCATAGGCAGTGACGGATTGGAGTTCAGTTAATTCACTTTCTTCAACCAACGGACAGACAATATAGGCTTGTCTGCCGGCAGTGAGTTCTTTCTTCAAAAAGGCAAAAACACGTTCCCGATAGTTTTCATTTACAGCAAAAGTATCAATTTTCTGCCTACCGGGAGGCAGTTCGTCGATAATGGAAACATCCAAATCACCATAAATAATTAAAGCCAGTGTACGCGGAATCGGTGTAGCACTCATAACCAAAACGTGCGGATTTTCTCCTTTTGTAGAAAGTAGACGCCGTTGGTCAACGCCGAAACGGTGTTGTTCATCGGTTACGGCTAATCCAAGATTGCAAAACGCAACATTTTCAGACAAAAGTGCGTGAGTTCCGACTGCGACCTGCGCCGAACCATCCTGAAGCTTTGCCAAAGCTTCGCGACGTGCCTTGGGCGATAGTGAGCTGCAAAGCAGAACCACCGAAATGCCGTGAGCGGCAAACAGTTTAGACAGCCCCTCGTAATGCTGTGTGGCTAAAATTTCGGTTGGTGCCATAAATGCTGCCTGATAACCGCTTTTTACGGCAACATAAATTGCTGCAGCGGCAACAGCTGTTTTGCCGGAGCCAACATCACCACAAACCAAGCGGTTCATGGAAATGCCGGAAGATATGTCATTTGAGATTTCAGAGATAACACGGCTTTGTGCTCCTGTCAGCGTGAAGGGGAGTGTCTTGATGAAATGGTCAGGAGAGGCAGATAAAATGGGGGATTTACCGGTTTGCCTGCGCTCTTTGTACGAAAATAAAGCCGCCTGAAAAAGGAATAATTCCTCAAATGCGAGTCTGCGGCGAGCAGCAACATAAGCTTCTCTGTTTAGCGGATAGTGAATGTTTTCAAGTGCATAATTAATTTCACAGAGCTGATAATGGTGGCGTAGGGTAATTGGGAGGCAGTCTTTTACTTGCCCGGATGTCAGTTCTAATGCTTGTGCCACACAATCTGCCATAAAGGATTCCGTCAGTCCGTCTGTCAAAGGATAAATCGGCATGATTCTACCGGTTTGTTTTTGATTTTCAGGTGCTTCGAAAATGGGCGTCAACATCTGCTTTTTCGGAAGTAAACGAACTTTACCGTAAAAGATATAGGTTTCACCTTTTTTCAGGCGGTCTTCAATGAAACGGTTGTTAAACCAAACAAGCTCTAAGAAACCTGTTCCGTCCGAAACCTTCACCGTGCTGACAGAAAAATTCTTTCTGACTAAATTCGTTGAAACAGAAGAAGAAACGACTGCTTTAATGCAGACCGTTTCTTCATGTACAAGCTCTATAATTTTTTTAAACAGTTTTCTGTTTTCGTATGTTCGGGGATAGTGCGCCAATAAATCTGCTAAGGTAAAAATGCCCAGTTTGGCAAAAGCGGCGGCACGTTTCTTGCCGACACCGGAAAGCTGCTCGATGCTGCTTTGTAAACCGCAATCTGCCATGTGGAGGCATCCTCCTTTTTATTCCACTGAAACAATATAATAGTAAAGGGGCTGTGTGCCATTATGCACCAAAACGTCGCAGGAATCGTAGGTTTCTTCTAAATAAGCCTGCAGATTGGCAGCCTCTTCTTCGGTCACATCTTCGCCATAGAACACATTAATGATGGCACTGTCTTCATCAACCATGCCGCTGAGCAGCTCTTTGGCAACCTGAGCGGGATCGTCGCCGGCAGCTAAGATATTTTTGCCGGTCAGTCCAATGATCTTACCCTTCGGCAGAGTTTCGCCGTTTAATGAAAACTCGCGCACGGCATAAGTTACATTGCCGGTTTTAACGAGTGATGCAGCTTCTTTCATGGCTGCGGCATTTTCTTCGCCAGATGCATCAGGCATAAATGCCAGCATGGCTGAAATACCCTCAGGAATAGAACGGGTAGGGATTACAATAACCTTTTTATCCGTTAAATCAACAACCTGTTCAGCGGCCATGATGATGTTTTTGTTATTCGGCATCACATATACTGTTTCAGCATGAATAGCATTCACAGCGGCCAAGATATCATCGGTACTGGGGTTCATAGTCTGACCGCCTAAAATAACCTCGTTTGTACCCATATCGCGGAACAATTCTTCCATGCCGGCGCCGGCTGCTACAGCGGCAAAACCGTAGGGAGCAAGGGGCTCATCAGAAGCTTTAGGAGCATTGTTTTCTGCTTCCAACTCATTATGCTGGTATTTCATATTGTCAATTTTAATGTTAATCAAGGAACCCAGCTTCAGCGCTTCTTCGATGACATAACCGGGGTTGTTGGTGTGAATGTGTACCTTGATGATGGATTCATCATCCACAACAACCATGGAATCGCCTTTTTTCTGAATGTTCTCAGCAAGCAATTTGCTGGAAGCTTTAGGACTGTTTTTTTCGACGATGAATTCTGTACAATAAGCAAACTTGATATCAGCATCGGATACTTTTGCGCTGCTTGCCTTAGGAGCGGGCAACACTTCACCATCCTTGCGCTCGATCACTTCGCCTGTTTTTAAATAGCTAAGAGCGCCTTCTAACAGATACACAATACCCTGACCGCCGGAATCGACAACGCCGGCAGCCTTTAGTGCCGGAAGAATTTCAGGCGTTCTGTCAAGACTCTTTTGTGCCGCGTCCACAACAGCAGATAAAAGATCTGTGATTTCGTTGTTATCAGAAAGATAAGCTGCACCGCCCTCGCTACCATCGCGAGAAACAGAGAGCATGGTACCTTCAACAGGCTTCATAACGGCTTTATAAGCGGTGGCAACACCTTCAGCAAAAGCTTCACCGATATCGACGGCGTCTGCCAGTTTGCAATCCTTCAGTCTTTTGGACATGCCACGGAATAACTGTGATAAAATAACACCGGAGTTGCCGCGCGCACCGCGCAGAGAAGCACTTGCTACAACATTCATCACTTCGCCAACGGTTTCAAAACTGCGACCTGCCAGTTCGCTGGCGGCAGCAGTGACCGTCATGGACATATTAGAGCCTGTATCACCATCAGGCACGGGAAAAACATTTAAATCATTTAAAATATTTTTATTGTTAACGAGTTTATTAGCCGCAGACATAAAAGCATTACAAAGCGTCTCGGCATCAATGGTATAAATCAAGTTTAAACACCTCCGAAATTAATCCACACGGATTCCTTCCACGTTGACAGTGACACGTCCGACACGGAAGCCAGTCATGCTTTCAACGCTGTAACGGACATTGCTGATGATACTGTCAGAAATGACTTTAATATTCACGCCGTATTCTACGATAATGTGCAGGTCAATGCTGATTTTGTCATCTTCTGTTGTGACTTTGATACCTTTTGTGATAGTATCCCACTTCAGAAGACTTGCAAAACTGTCACTTGCATTTTTATATGCCATGCCTACCACGCCGTAGCATCCGGTAGCGACCATGCCGGCAATATGCGCAATGACGGTGTTGCTCATGATGATTGCACCACGTTCGGTTTCGGTTTTAATTGCCATAGTGTAACCTCCTTATAGGAACTGCATTCTATATCCTTTTTATCACATTATTACCTATAGTATAACATACTTATTCCAAAATTACCATACTTATTTTTAACAAAAATGAAATATTTTTAAAAATAATTTGTGAAGAATGCGAGAAAATCTTGTGATTATCATAATTTTGTGTTATACTTATATTGGGAAGTTATTTATAATAAGGAAAAAGAAAGGACGTGGGGCTATGAAATTTATTCACTGTAGCGATTTTCATTTAGATACAGCTTTTTCAGGTCTGGGTGATGGCAAAAGTGCTGCCATTCGCCAGCAGGAGCTCCGCCAGAGCTTTCTTTCTGTGATTGAGCTTGCAAAAGAGGCTGACGGTCTTTTGATCGCAGGCGACTTGTTTGATAATGACTCGGTTGAGGCAGAAACAATCCACACCTTGCGACAGGGCTTTGCATCGTTAGGCGATATTCCTGTTTTGATTGTTGCGGGAAACCATGACCCGCTCACGGCGCATTCCTATTATCGCTTGGCAACCTTTTCACCCAATGTGCACATATTTGGCACAGAACTTTCCAAAGTGGCTGTCGGGGATTGCGATGTGTATGGCATTTCCTTTGCTGACAGCAATCAGCCGGAGCCTCTTTTAACGGAATTCTGCCATGATTCTGACCGGCCGTCCATCCTGCTTATACACGGTGATTTGAGCGGTGGTGCATATAATCCCATCAATCGGGAACTGCTTGCAGCGTCTGGTCTTTCTTATGTTGCCTTGGGACATGTTCATGGCTATGAATCGGTGATGCTTGGAAGAACACTTTGCGTGTATCCCGGTTGCCCGGAAGGACGCGGTTTTGATGAGTTGGGCGAAAAAGGCGTTGTTTCTGTCGAGGTAACAGAGTATGGTGCTATGGCAACTTTCGTGCCGATTTGTAAGCGACAGTATAGAGAACTTTCTGTGGATATTACCGACCTTTTGACGCATGATGCGGTGATTCAAAAAATCCGTGAGCAGCTGCTTATGGCAGAAGATTTATATAAAGTTATTTTAACCGGCGAAACAGAATTTGTGCCGGATGGACGTGTTTTGGAATCAGCACTTTCTGAGTGCTTTTTCATTAAAATTGTTGATGTAACCAAACGCCCTCTTCCCATAGAGACGCTGATGCAAGAAAACGGCGTGCGTGGTATGTTTACGCAAAAACTGCATGATGGTTTATCGGGAGACGATGCGGGAATCTATCGTCGCGCTTTGGAAATAGGGCTTTCAGCCTTGTCAGGAGAGAAGGTGAAAGGGCTATGATTCTGCAAAAGATTGAAATTGAACAGTTTGGCGGCTTGAAGGATTATGTCCTGGAGCTTTCTGAAGGTGCCTGGTATTTACATGGGGAAAATGAAGTTGGAAAAAGCACCTTATGTGCCTTTATTGCTGCAATGTTTTATGGCTTGCCTGCCAAGGTGCGTGGTGCCGGTGTTAAGGGAGACAGCCGTAACCTGTATATGCCATGGGGCGAAAACTATATGGCAGGCAATTTATATTTTAAAGCAGACGGTCAGGAATATGTGCTTTCACGTCGATTTGGACAAACGGCAAAAGGGGATCGCTGCAGTCTGCGTTCTGCAACAGACTGGCAAGAAATTCCCATTGACAAAGACGAGATTGGACGCCGTTTTTTAGGTGTAGGTGAGGATGCATTCCGAAAAACCTTGTTTATCAGCCAGTTGGGGGCTGCTTTTGAAAAGGGAAAAGAAGACGAGCTGATGGAACGGCTTTCTAATTTAGAACATACGGGAGATGAAGATGCTTCCCTGCAAGTAGCACTTCGCGAACTGGAACGAGCGCGCTATGAGCTTGTATCGAAAACCGGCAGGGGCGGCACTTTAACACAGTTGGAAGCAGAAATAGAAACGCTTAACCATGAACTTTCTGAGGCGAAGCAGAGGCATCTGTCGTTTCAATCTCTGTTAGCGGAGATTCAGACGAAGACAGCCGAAAAAGAGTCGACAGAACAAGAACTTGTAAAGCTTGATTCTGAGCGCGTGCGGGCGGCGGCATATGCAGCCTATCTGCAACGAGAAAAAGAGAGAAAAAGTGCTGAGGAACTTGCAAAGCAACTTAAGCAGGAGCAAGATGCTTTATCATCAGCCGAGGAAACGCTTACCCAGCTTAGTAGCCGGCAAGCAAACTATGAACCGATTCTTTCGCTGGAAGCCGACAGCGTTTTACGATTGGCGGAAAAAGAAGCAGCTTGCACAAACCTTACAAAGCGTCTTGAGGAACGTGATCAGGTTCAGCAGGAGATTTCGGAGCTTAAAAATCAGATGGAATCCATGATGTGCTTGCAAAAGGGGAAATATCATCTGTTGGGTGGGATTCTCGGTGCTGCTTTGCTTGTCATAGCGATCGTCTTAGGTATTTTCGTTTCTCCATTCTTATTTGCGTTGGCAATTCTTGCGCCGGTGGCGTTTTTCGCAATGCAAAGGTCTAACGCAAATCAAACAGAAAGCCTGACCTTGCGAGCGAGGATAGAAGAAAAACAAGGCGTTTTGGAGAGACTGACAGCCGAGAATATAGAAGAAAGTCTTTCGAAACTTCAAAAAGAACTTTTTGAGGTGCTCACCAAAACGCACACACAAAGCCTTAACGAACTGGCAGAAAAAGCTGAGGAGGCAAAGACAATTCTGCACCGTAAGGAGGCGACAGAACAAGAAATTTGTCGTTTGAAGGAACGCGTAGCGGCTTTAGAACAGTCTCTGCAGGCTCAGCCGACAACGGAAGAAACACCTATTACATATGAAGGTTTACCGCTTGAGGCTTTAGATGAACTTCGCGAGAAACTGCGCGCGAGTCAAATGGAGCGTGAGCGACTGTTGGCGCAACTGAATGCCAAAGCTGAAACCGGATTTTCCGGCGTTCGCAGCATCAGTGTGATAGAAAGTGAAATTGCTCAAAAGAAAGAACGCCACGGGGAACTATCCCAAACATACCGTGCAATCACCTTAGCGCAGACTGCGTTAGAACAGTGTGCTGAGGAACTGAAAAATAATTTTGCACCTGCACTCAATGAACAGTCGGGGGCGCTGGTATCGGCACTCACCGGTGGACGGTATCGGGAAGTCAAGGTAACAGATTCCTATCAAATGATGCTCAAAACCGGGACAGGTAGTGAAATTGTGCCATCGGAATATGTCAGTGCAGGCACCTTTGATTTGCTTTATTTTGCGCTGCGCTTAGCGGTTCTTAGGACGTTATATGACGAAATACCCCTGCTGATTCTTGACGATACTTTTATTCAATTGGATTCTCAGAGGCAGCAGGCGGCGTTTGCGACGCTTCAATCTGAAAATGTGGGACAAGTCATATATTTTTCCTGTCATCAGCCGCCATCGGCGTGGCAGCAGAACCATATAAAAGAGTTAAAAAATACCATTCATCATACGGGATTATAAGGAGGAACTTTTTATGAAAGACTTACAAAAAGAAACCATTTGCATACAGGGAGGCTATCAGCCCAAAAATGGCGAGCCGAGAGTGTTGCCCATTTACCAGAGCACCACATATAAATATGATTCTGCCGAACATTTAGGCAAACTGTTTGACCTGCAGGCACCGGGACATATGTATACCCGTATCTCCAACCCCACGGTTGAGGCAGTGGAAAGCAAACTGGCTGCTTTAGAGGGCGGCGTGGGTGCGTTGTGCTTGTCTTCCGGTCAGGCAGCTAACTTGTTTTCTATTTTAAACATTGCCAGAAGTGGCGACAACTTTTTGAGCATTTCTTCCATTTATGGTGGTACGGTGAATCTGTTTGCCGTAACTATGGAGAAGATGGGCATTGAGGTGCGGTTTATCCGTCCCGGTGCAACCAATGAAGAAATTGATGCGCTGTTTGACGACAGAACCCGTGCTGTGTTTGGTGAAACAGTGGCAAATCCTGCTTTGGATGTTCTGGATATTCGCCGTTTTGCAGATGTTGCTCATCAGCATGGTGTGCCTTTGATTGTAGATAACACATTCCCTACACCCATTTTGTGCCGACCCTTTGAATTTGGTGCTGACATCGTCACCCATTCCACCACTAAGTATATGGACGGTCATGCACAGACGGTTGGTGGCGTAATTATTGACAGTGGTAAATTCGATTGGGAAAAGGGCGGTAAATATCCTGAACTGACAGAGCCGGACGAATCCTATCACGGTGTTGTATATACCCGCGATTTCGGCGAGGCGGCTTATATCACCAAAGCACGTGTACAACTTTTGCGTGATGTCGGTGCGGCTCCCAGCCCTATGGCGGCTTATCTTTTGAATTTGGGCCTTGAAAC
This sequence comes from Clostridia bacterium, assembly GCA_045595795.1. Classification (GTDB taxonomy): domain Bacteria; phylum Bacillota; class Clostridia; order UBA1381; family UBA9506; genus UMGS755. The sequence continues at coordinate 9,740 of JAZOBC010000068.1, forward strand.
ATTGCACCTGAGAATGGAACGCCATTGCGAAAATGCACAAAAGGTTGCAGAATTTTTAGAAAAGCATGAAAAGGTATCTTGGGTGAATTATCCCACACTTCCCGGTAACAGCCAATATGAGCTCGCCAAAACGTATTTACCAAATGGCGTGTGTGGCGTTATTTCATTTGGTGTGAAAGGCGGCAGAGATGCGGCTGTTCGCTTTATGGATAGTCTGAAGCTGGCTGCCATCGTGGTGCATGTAGCCGATGCCAGAACCTGCGTTCTGCACCCTGCCAGCACAACGCATCGTCAGCTTACAGATCAGCAGCTTGTTGATGCCGGTATTGGCGCCGACCTGATTCGCATGAGTGTCGGTATTGAACATGCTGATAATATTATTGCAGACATCAGTCAAGCATTAGAACAGGCATAAGGTCAGGGTTGATTCGGGGGGATATGCAATTTCTTTCACAATGAGACAGGGAACGTTCGAAAAAGAATTGAATTTTTTTCGACAATTTGATATAATATTATAATATACCTATCAAACAAGTGGTGGGATTGCAGAAAAAGAAACGGTAAACGCGAAGAAAAAGAAATCGCTTTTACCGCAGATTGAAACAAAAACCGAGTCATGTCCGGAGGTATATATGAACCAAACAACGATAAAGAAAACAGCAAGTCTGCCCATGATTATCACACGCGGACTGGTTATTTTTCCGAAAACACTGATGCATTTTGATATAGCCAGAAAACGCTCTATGCAGGCGCTTGAACAGGCCATGGTGGATAACCAGTTAGCTTTTCTTGCTATGCAAAGAGAACTGATTACGGAAGAACCTGCCTTGGAGGATGTGGAGACTGTCGGAACAGTTTGCCGCATTAAGCAGGTGGTTAAACTGCCCAACAATATGGTGCGTGTTTTGGTGGAAGGCTTATATCGTGCTAAAATCAGTGATGTAGTGAGCGAAAAACCCTATCCGTTTGTGATGGTTGAGGAGCTTGTTTTGGAGTCTGATGATGTTTCAGATGCCCGCTATGAAGCCCTTTCCCGGCGATTGGTGGAGGAATTTCATAATTATGCAAGCAGCAGTCACAAAGCAACGCCGGAGGCCATGATGGCTTTAGAGAGCATTGATAATCCTTCGGAATTGACCGATACGGTGGCTGCTAACATGCAGCTGAAGCTGAGTGATAAACAGAATTTATTGGAAACCGTCAGTGTAGCAGAGCGCATGGAGGAACTCATTTCCATTTTGATTCAGGAAACTGAAATCTTGAATCTGGATCAGGAAATCACCCAAAAGGTAAAGCGCCAGATTGATCAGAATCAGAAAGAATATTTTCTCAGAGAACAAATGAAGGTCATTCAAGATGAATTAGGCGATAAAGATGGTGTCGGCCTTGAAATCAAGGAATATGAAGAAAAATTACGGGAAATCGGTGTGCCGGAAGTTGTCATGGAAAAATGTCAAAAGGAACTGGCACGACTTTCTAAAATGCAGTTTGGTAATCCTGAGGCAACCGTCATCAGAACCTATGTCAGCTGGATTTGTGATTTACCTTGGAATCGCTCTACCAATGAAAACTTAGACTTAGACAGGGCAGCAAAAATCTTAGATAGAGATCATTTTGGCTTGACTAAGGTAAAAGAGAGAATTTTAGAATATTTAGCGGTGAAAAAGGTCACCGGAAGCTTAGCCGGACCCATTCTTTGTTTGGTGGGACCGCCGGGCGTTGGTAAAACCTCTATTGCGAAAAGTATTGCTGAAAGCCTCGGTAAAAATTATGTGCGTATTTCATTGGGTGGAATTCGTGATGAGGCGGATATTCGTGGCCACAGAAGAACCTATATTGGTTCTATGCCGGGCAGAATTATGCAGGCAATGAAGCAGGCAGGTTCTGATAATCCGCTCATGCTGTTTGACGAAATTGATAAAATGGGTGCCGACCATCGCGGTGACCCGTCAGCGGCACTGCTTGAGGTTTTGGATAGCGAGCAGAACAGCAAGTTCAGAGATCATTTCTTAGAAGTAGACTTTGATCTTTCCAAGGTTTTGTTTGTTGCAACGGCTAATACGTTAGATACAGTTCCCAAGCCGCTTCTTGACCGTATGGAAATTTTGGAAATTAGTGGCTATACCGCAGAAGAAAAGATGAGTATTGCCAAACGGCATTTGTTACCGAAACAGCGTGATAATCACGGTCTTACGGCTAAGAATTTCAAAGTGACTGATAAAGCGATTCGCGAAATGATTCATTCCTACACCCGTGAATCCGGCGTCAGAGGATTAGAGCGCACCATTGCCACTCTATGTCGCAAGGCTGACCTTGTAATGGCAAAGGATGAAGCAGCGGTTGTGCGCGTGTCAGATAAGAATCTGCCTGATTATCTCGGTAAAAAGAAGTTTTCTTATGAAACCATTGGCAAACGTGACGAGGTTGGTGTTGTGACAGGTCTCGCGTGGACACAGGTGGGTGGTGATACCTTGTCGGTTGAGGTGAATGTTATGCCCGGAACCGGCAAATTGGAGTTGACAGGGCAGTTGGGTGATGTCATGCAGGAATCAGCCAAGGCGGCAGTCAGCTATGTGCGAGCCGGTAGTGAGGCCTTAGGTATTGATAGCGAATTTTATCAAAATAAAGATATTCATATTCATGTGCCCGAAGGGGCAACGCCGAAAGACGGACCGTCTGCCGGCATTACCATTGCGACGGCTTTGGTTTCAGCTCTAACGGGCAGAAGCGTGAAGCGTGATGTGGCAATGACCGGTGAAATTACCTTGCGCGGCAGGGTGCTTGCCATTGGCGGCTTAAAAGAAAAAACTCTTGCGGCATACAGAGCCGGTATTCGAACCGTTTTGATTCCGGCTGACAATCAAAAAGATATTGACGAATTAGAAAGCGTTGTGAAGGACAATCTGACCATTATAGCGGTTCACGGTATGGATGAAGTGCTTTCTGCTGCGTTGAATTGAGGCATTTTCTATGAAAGTAAATATAAACAATGTGAATCTGATGATTTCGGCAGTGAAGCCCTCCCAGTATCCCAATACGGCCATGCCTGAAATTGCTTTGGCAGGTAGGTCCAATGTGGGAAAATCATCCTTAATCAATAAGGTTTTAAACCGCAAAAGTCTTGCCCGAGTCAGCGGAACACCCGGTAAAACGGTGACGATTAATTTCTACAATGTAGATAATCAGCTGATGCTGGTGGACTTGCCTGGCTATGGTTATGCACAGCGTTCAAAGCATGAGGTTGAGGCTTGGGGAGACATGATTAACCGCTATTTAGAGGGTCGTCCTCAACTTTGTCAGGTTGTGCAGCTTGTAGATTCCAGGCACAAGCCCAGCCGCGAGGATATAGCGATGCAGGAGTGGATTCAATCGTGCTGTGCTTATTCTGTGGTGTTTGCCACGAAGTGTGATAAGCTGAGCAAAACCCAACTTCAAAATAATCTGGAAATGATTACCGAGGCTCTCTCACTGCGTGACGGAGATATTTTAATTCCGTTTTCTGTGAAGCAGAATGAGAGCGTGGAATATTTTTGGGAATATGTTGAAGGCTGTGTATTAGACGAAGAAGAGGAAGCATAATTCCAATTTGTAAAACATTTTGATGAAGCATAAAAAGTATGGAGAGTGAGTGTCATGAAAAGAATTTTAGAATTGCTGGAAAAGGATGCAACCTTAACGGCAGAACAGATTGCAGTGATGTTAGATAAAACGCCAGAGGCGGTAAAGGCTCAAATTGAAGCCTACGAAAAGGATCATATCATTGTGGGCTATAAAACCATTATTAACTGGGAAAGCACAGACTCAGAACCGGTTTCAGCCATGATAGAACTGCGCATCACCCCGCAGCGCGGTGAAGGCTTTGACGAAGTGGCAAAACGGATTTATCAATATGAGGAGGTTTCTTCTGTTTTTCTGATGTCCGGCGGTTTTGATTTGGCTGTGATGATTGAAGGAAAAAGCATGAAAGAGGTTGCCTTGTTCGTGGCTGAAAAACTGGCTCCTATGGAGCAGGTGATCAGCACGGCAACACACTTTGTCTTAAAGAAATATAAAATAGATGGTGTGATTATCGGAGACCAGCATCAAGATAGCCGTGAGGTGATTAGACTGTGAATTATGATGTTCTTGTATCGGAAAAGGCAAAACAGATTCCGCCTTCCGGCATACGAAAGTTTTTTGATATTGTCAGTGAAATGAAAGATGCCATTTCTTTGGGTGTGGGCGAGCCGGACTTTGTAACTCCGTGGCATATTCGCAGCGAAGCCATATATTCCTTAGAGCGTGGCAGAACATACTATACCTCTAACGCAGGTCTGATGGAACTGCGTCAGGAACTCAGCCGCTATATGGAGCGTCGTATCAATGTGCCCTATGACCCTGCCAGTGAGATTTTGGTGACAGTAGGTGGCAGTGAAGCGATTGATTTGTGTATCCGTGCCTTGGTGAATCCGGGTGACGAGGTGCTTGTACCCGAACCGAGCTTTGTTTGCTATAAGCCTTGTGCGGTTTTGGCAGGCGCTGTGCCGGTTCCCATCGTGACAAAAAATGAAGACCGTTTTAAACTGACTAAGGAAGCATTGCTTGCAGCAATTACGCCTAAAACTAAGTTGCTGGTTTTGCCATATCCCAACAATCCCACCGGCGGCGTTATGACACGATCTGATCTGGAGGAAATTGCCGGTGTTCTGCGTGATAAAAACATCTTTGTTTTGTCTGATGAAATTTATGGTGAACTGACCTATGGCATGAATCATACCTCTATTGCAAGTTTGCCGGGCATGCGCGAACGAACCATCATTGTCAACGGCTTTTCAAAAAGCTATGCCATGACAGGCTGGCGTTTGGGCTGGGCAGCAGCACCGAAGGAAATTATGTCACTCATGGTGAAAATTCATCAGTATGCCATTATGTGTGCGCCCACAGCTAGCCAGTATGCGGCTGTAGAAGCAGTGAAAAATGGCGATGATGATATTGCAAGAATGCGCGAAGAATATAATTATAGAAGAAAAATTATTGTAGATGGCTTTAACAAAATGGGTCTTTCTTGTTTTGAACCGGAGGGTGCATTCTACGTATTCCCCTCTGTGCAGAGTACGGGCCTTTCTTCTGAGGAATTTGCCGAAAAACTATTGCGTCAGGAAAAGATTGCAGTTGTTCCCGGAACGGCGTTTGGCGATAGCGGTGAGGGCTTCATCCGTTGCTCTTATGCTTATAGCATTGCCAATATTCATGAAGCCTTAGAGAGAATCGACCGTTTTGTGAATGGAAAGGGAGTTTGAAGCAGTGCCGATGAATATTGTGCTTGTGGAGCCTGTGATTCCGCAGAATACGGGTAATATTGCCAGAACCTGCCGCGCAACCGGCAGCGTGCTCCACATCGTGAAGCCTATGGGCTTTGCCATTGATGATAAAAAATTGAAACGTGCCGGTTTGGATTATTGGCATGAATTAGATATTCGGTATTACGAAAATTTAGAGGATTTCTTTGCAAAATGTCAGGGAAACTTCTATTTCTGCTCGACTAAGGCACAAAAGCGACATTCAGATGCTAACTACCAAGATGGAGATTATTTGGTTTTCGGTAAGGAAACCAAGGGTCTTCCTGAGTGGTTATTGCATGAGCGCTATGAATCCTGCGTCAGAATTCCCATGCTTTCGGAGATTCGCTCACTCAATCTATCCAATGCCGTTGCCATTGTGCTCTATGAGGCACTGCGGCAGCAGGATTACGGAGATATGGAGATTAAGGGACATTTAACACAATATGATGATATGCTCTAATCGAGGAGGGCTATTATGGCAGAGAAAAAAAGCTTTGAGAAAACCATGGCAGAGCTTGAACAGGTTGTGGCAGAACTGGAAACAGGTCAGCCTGATCTTGACAAGGCTCTTTTACTGTTTGAAAAAGGCATTCGGTTAACCAAGGAGTGCCAAAAAATATTAGACAAGGCAGAGCAAAAGGTTACAAGCCTGGTGCAATCTGAAAACGGCGAAATAGTAGAGACACCTTTTTCTTGATGCCATTCATTAGGAGGTTAAGATGGACTTTTTAACGGAATTTGAAGAGAAAATAAATCTGGTCAATCAGTCATTGCAAAAATATTTTGTGAAGAAGGAGAATCATCAGGCGTCTGTGTATGATACAATGGAATACAGTTTGTTTTCCGGCGGTAAGCGTATTCGGCCGGTACTTTGTGCTGCCTGTGCAGAGCTTTTTGGAAATGCTGAGGATGCTATGCCTTTTGCCTGTGCGTTAGAGATGATACATACCTATTCCCTGATTCACGATGATTTGCCCTGCATGGATGATGATGATCTGCGTCGCGGTAAGCCCACTAACCATATTGTGTATGGAGAAGCCATGGCGGTGCTGGCTGGTGATGCTCTTTTGAATTTTGCTTTTGAGACTGTGCTGGAGCATGCAAAGGTTTCACCGGCACTATTGGTAGAAGGTTTGAAAATTATTGCATCCTCCGCAGGTACGGAGGGAATGATTGGCGGACAGGTCATAGACCTTGAGTCAGAAGGCAGAGCCATTGATTCCGTGACTTTGATGGCGATGCATATTTGCAAAACCGGAGCACTCATTATGGCTTCGGCTAAAGTGGGTGCGCTCATTGGCGGTGGCACGAAAGAAGACGTGCTGAACATGGAAAAATTCGCCCGTTATTTGGGGGTTGCATTCCAGATTAAAGATGATATTTTAGACGTTGAAAGCACCACAGATGTTTTGGGTAAACCCGTGGGAAGCGATAAGGAAAATGAGAAAACGACATTTGTGACCTTATATGGCATAGAGCAGTCTAAAAGAATGCTTGAAGACTATACCAATAAGGCAAAAGAAGCTTTGGCAGAATACGGAACCCGTGCAGAATTTTTATGCGAATTGGCAGACTTTTTGCTGATGCGGGATCGTTAAATTATTTTTTTCTTTCGAGAGAAAATCAAACAGAAACGGTGATGGTATTGAATTTTTTGCAAGAACTATTTATGAATAAGGTTCTCATCACGGCTGTTTTGGGTTGGTTTATCGCACAAATTCTGAAGGTGATTGTGGTACGGGTGAAAGAAAAACGGTTTGATTTTCGCCGTATTATCGGTTCCGGCGGCATGCCCAGTTCACATTCTTCTTTTGTGATAGCGATGACGACGGCAGTCGGGTTTGAAAGCGGTCTCAGCTCATCTTTGTTTGCTGTGTGTGCAGTTCTGTCTTTTGTTGTGATGTATGATGCATCCGGCGTGCGCCGTGAAACGGGTCGTCAGGCAGAAATTTTAAATGACATTATTGAAAACATTGGAAAAGATGATCCTGACATGTTTGGCAAGCGCTTAAAGGAGTTGATTGGCCATTCCCCGGTAGAGGTGTTTGCCGGTGCATTATTGGGAATTTTAATTGGACTTTTCATGTATCTTTGCGTGTAATGCCGGCTCATGCACACGTTAAGCGAATTATCTGATGGAAGGATGCTGAAGAATGGCGCAGGAAATAACAGCCGCCACCAAAATGGCAGCGGTGCTGGGTAATCCCATTTCACATAGTTTATCTCCCAAACTTCATGGATATCTCATTGAGAAGACCCATGTGGATATGGTTTATCTCGCATTTTGCATTGAGAATGCCGAACATTTCAAAAGGGTCCTTGATGGGGCAAAGCATATGGGCATTTTGGGGTTTAACATCACATCGCCTTTTAAAATTGATGCCTTCCGTTTGGCTGATGAGCCGGACAGGGAGGCTCTTTGCGTTGGAAATGCCAACACTTTGGTGAACAAAAACGGAAAGTGGTTTGCAACCAACACAGATGGTGAAGGGTTTATTCTTTCCTTGAAAAGGCGTGGCATTTCAGTTGCCGGGAAGCATGTGCTCATTACGGGCACCGGTGGTACGGCACGCACACTTTCTTACCGTTTTGCAAAGTATGGTGCTGCTTCTATTACCATTGTTTCTCGTAAGGACAATGCTGTTTGTGAAATAGGAGAAGTGATCACTGACTTTTCTGATGTTGCGCTCTATCAGGGGATTGATTATAGCCGTGCATATGATATTGTGGTGAATTGTACGCCTCTTGGCATGGGCATTCACAAGGATAAAAATCCTTTACCGGCAGATTTTTCTTATCATGCTGACATGATGTGCTGTGATTTGATTTATAACCCTGCCAAAACACTGTTTTTACAAAGTGCTGAGGCAGCGGGGGCGCAGATTATGAATGGACTGAGCATGCTTTTATACCAAGGCGTGTTGGCGTTTGAACAGTTTACCGGTCAGACGATTGGTGATGAAGTTTGTGACGGATTGTTTCATTATTTTGACGAAGGAAAATAAAAACGGAGCTGTTGATGTTGGAACGTAAGGAAATTACAATTGAAGCGCAGCCGATTTTTCGGCAGTATATTCAAAACCAGGATAACTCGACCTATAACTTTACAAACATGTTCATGTGGTCGGGTAGTGGTATTACCTATGGCATTGTGGAAGGCTGTCTTGTGCTATTTTTTCAAAATGGCAAGCAGCCTGTTTCTGTATCTTATCCTGTAGGTGGCGGCGATAAAAAGGCGGCACTCGTGAAACTGTCAGAATATATCCGTGCTCTGGGTTTAACGCCGGTATTCCGCAACCTGTCTACCGAAATGGTCGAAGAGCTTACAAACTTCTTTCCCTATCATTTTGAATATGTAGAGGATCGAAATGCGGCAGATTATATCTATGAAACCGATAAAATGATTCATCTTTCCGGCAAAAAACTTCACGGAAAGCGGAATCATTATAATTATTTTAAAAATAATTTTGACTATATTTATCGTCCACTCACTACCGATGATATGCCGGCGTGTATGAATCTCTATGACAGATGGGTGGACGAAAAGGAAAACCCTGTGTGGCTGGGTGGCTCTCGTCAGGCAACACAGATACTTCTTTCACATTTTGATGAATTGCCGGTGCGTGGCGGCGGTATTTTTATGGACGATGAATTAGTCGCCTTTTCCATTGGTGAGCCGGTATCTGATGACACTGCCTTGATTCATTTGGAGTTTGCAGCTGACATTCGTGGCTTGTTTAATGTGATCAATAGTGAATTTTGTGCCGCAGAGTGGATGACCTTTCCATACGTTAACCGTGAGGAGGACATGGGACTTCCGGGGCTCAGACAGGCAAAGCTTGCCTATCGTCCGGTGCGACTTTTGTCTAAGTTTAATGCAGTACAAATACAATCATTCTAATATTTGGGGGAGTAGAGAATGAAAATATCAGACATTGATTCAAATTTTAAGGTGTGTGAGGTGAATCGTGAGACCTATCAGATGGTGGATGTGTCGAGTCTTATTTTGGAGGGTTTTGCCTGGGAACATGAGAATAAGCATCCGTTCTACCGTTTGCCGGAACGGATTTTCCCTAAGATTGATGAGGGACTTTGTCTCCTCGGCAGTCATTCTGCCGGTGGGGTATTGCGTTTTTGTACCGATAGCAAAGCCTTGCTTTTAAAAGGGCATTTTCGCCCTGTTTCTCCGATGCCTCATATGCCCCTCAGTGGTCAGGCGGGATTTGATGTTACGGTTCGTAAAAATGGTTACGATTGTTTGCTGGTTAATCTTCCACCCTGTCATGAGAAACTTCAAAAAGAGGAATTTGATTTTGCATACCCTTGTCATCTGAAAGAGGGGATGTATGAATATCGTGTTTATTTTCCGCTTTATGCCGGAATTGAAGATATGCAAATCGGGTTTTCAGAAGGCGCCCGCATTGAACCAGCGCCACCGCACAAGATTGAAAAACCTATTTTGTTTTACGGTTCTTCCATTACGCAGGGAGCGTGTGCATCACGTCCATCAAGTTGTTACACCGCTATGCTCGCCAATTGGGTAGATGCGGCGCACATCAACTTAGGGTTTTCCGGTCACGCAAGGGGAGAAACCATTATGGCAGAAACCATCTCTGAGCTTGATTTGTCGTGCATGGTGATGGATTATGATTTTAATGCTCCAACAGTAGAGCATTTAAAAGAGACTCATGAACCATTTTTTCAGATTATTCGAAAAAACCATCCTGATTTGCCTGTTATTTTTATCAGTCGTCCGTCACTCGGTGCGAGCTATACCGTAGAGAATCGAGAGATGCGCCGCGCAGTGATTATGGAGACATACACACATGCTAAGGCTCAGGGCGATACAAATGTTTATTTTGTTGATGGTATGCGCTTTTTTGAAGATGCACCGCATGCAGAGCCTACAGTGGATCGCTGTCATCCCACAGACTTGGGCTTTTATCTGATGGCAAAGGGAATTTTGCCGACTTTGGAACGTGCGTTGGGGCTTGCGTAACATTTGTCCGACCGATTACATATGATGAAGCAGAATGATTTTCTGTGAGGCGTATGTAATGGGAAAATATGGACTTTTTTCAGACCTTTGCCGCGGGATTGACTGCATGGAAAAGGAAATGTGCGGCTTGTGCCGCCTGTTTCGGCGAGATAAGCATCATGGTTCCTGCTGTGAGAAGCCACTAAAGCCACCTTATCTCCCACCGGACTTTCATCCCCCATGCGGCAGAGAAAAATGTTGTTGTGAGAAAAAATAATTGATTAAAAAGACTGCTCATGGGTATTTTCTTGTGCGATTTCCGTAAGAATGAATCCGGTATGGTAAATTGTACAATTTTAGGCCGCGTTAGCGGTCTTTTTTTATGTATTAAAAGTACAAAAATCTCTTGACCTGAGAGGAAAAATGTTATATAATAACATGTGTATGAGAAAAATTCACATTTGTGACAGGCGGTGAGGAAGAGTGCGAGACAGAAGAAAGTCAATTTTTGACTTGATTGAGCAAAAAGGCGAAATCACCATTCATGAGCTGGAAGTACTGTTTCCGGCGGTCTCTTCCATGACGCTTCGCCGTGATTTGGATTTTTTGGAAAACGAGCATAAGCTTGTAAAAATCAAAGGCGGTGCCATGTCGCTCAGCCATTTGTCCCGCAGTGTTTTGCAGAATGTGGAGGGAGACTATGCACAACGTGAATTTTTAAATGCAGCGGGAAAGCGAACCATTGCTGAAAAGGCTGCGACACTTGCAGAATCCGGCAGAAGTATTTTTATTGATGCAGGTTCTACCATGATGCAGCTTGCCAGACTGCTCCATAACGGTCGCTTTTCAGTGGTGACAAATGGTGTTAACGTTTCTTTAGAACTTTCACAGAATAAAAGCGCGACGGTAAATCTTGTTGGTGGAGAATTGAACCGAAATAATCTGTGTGTCTCCGGAGCAGGTGCGCTGGAGCATATTCGGAATATCAACATTGACATTGCCTTTATGGCGGCGAGTGGCTATACGCCGGAGGATGGCTTTACCAATGGTAGCTATTATGAATATGAGCTTAAGCGTTATGTGGCAGGAAAAGCAAAAAAAACCATTGTTTTAATGGACCACACTAAATTGGGAAAAACCATGACATACACCTTTTGCCGTCCGGAAGAAGTTGACATTTTAATTATGGACGAGGCCCCTGATGAAAGCCTTTTGAAAATGGCAGAACAAACGGGCATGAGGATTATGTAGTTTAAGAATTTTAAATATGAAACAGTCGCCATGGCGACGGAAATGGAGTGTAAACATGAAAACAAAAGCAGTCAGACTGTATGGAAAAAGCGATTTACGTTTAGAAGAGTTTGAATTGCCGGAAATTAAGGATGATGAAATTTTAGCCCACGTTATTTCCGACAGCATTTGTATGTCTTCTTACAAAGCAGCCATCCAGGGTGCAGACCATAAGCGCGTGCCTGAAGATGTTGCAGAAAATCCCATTATCATCGGTCATGAATTTTGCGGTGAAATTGTTAAGGTAGGCAGCAAGTGGCAGGGTCAGTACAAAGAAGGTCAGAAGTTTGCCATTCAGCCTGCTATTAACTATAAGGGATCTTTGGCAGCTCCCGGTTACTCTTATCAGAATATCGGCGGTAGCTCCACCTATGTTATCGTACCTCATGAATTTATGGAAATGGGATGCTTGCTGCCTTATAATGGCGATGCATTTTTCTATGGCTCTTTGGCAGAGCCTATGAGCTGTATCGTTGGTGGTTTCCATGCAAACTATCACACCACAGCTGGTTCCTATGTTCATGAAATGGGTACCATCGTTGGCGGTAACATGGCAATTTTGGCAGGCGTTGGTCCCATGGGTCTCGGTGCGATTGACTATGCAATCCACAATGAAAGAAAGCCGAAGCTTTTGGTTGTTACAGACATTGACCAGGCTCGTCTTGATCGTGCTGCTTCTATTTTAACTGTTGAAGAAGCTAAGAAAAACGGCGTAGAGCTGATTTATTTAAACACCGGTAACATTGAAAACCCTGTTGAGAAGCTGATGGAACTGTCCGGTGGTAAGGGCTATGATGATGTATTCGTATTTGCACCTGTTAAACCTGTTGTAGAAATGGGTGATCAGATTCTGGGTAGAGACGGCTGCTTAAACTTCTTTGCCGGCCCGACTAACACAGCATTTTCTGCTGAATTCAACTTCTATAATGTTCACTATGCTTCTACTCACATTGTAGGTACCAGCGGTGGTAACACCGATGACTTGAAGGAATCCATCAAGATGATGGAAGAGGGCAAGCTGAATCCTGCTATGATGATTACCCATGTAGGTGGTATTGATGCAATCATTGACACCACTTTGAACCTGCCGAAAATTCCCGGCGGCAAAAAGCTGGTTTATTTGAACATCAACATGCCCATGACTGCAATCGCTGATTTTGCAGCTTCTGATGATGAAGTGCTCCGCGAAATTTCTAAGATTGTAGAAGCAAACAATGGTATTTGGTGTAAAGAAGCAGAAGATTATCTGCTTTCTCATAAATAAGATATTGTCATATAGGCTCTGGCTTGCGTCAGGGCTTATGTGCTTTAAAAGGAGGATCATTATGAACCTGTACAAAATCGTACCGGCGCTTCGCGTTGCTATGGGTGCGGCAGCACTTAGCTTTTCTGCTGATGGTCAGGCAGAGGTCACACTCTCCGGCGTAACAGAAGAAAATGTTGTAGAAAAGGTAAAGGCAGCAAACCTGTCCGGCAAAGCATCGGTTAAGGTAGAAGGATTAGGCGTTTTCACAGCCCAAAAGGCTAACGCAGGTCGCCTATCCGGCAAAATCGCCATTGTCACAGGCTCTGCACAGGGCTTTGGCTTAGGTGTGGCAGAAGCTATGCTGGCAGAAGGTGCTCGCGTTGTGATTGCTGACTTAAACATTGATTTGGCAAACAGCGTGGCAGAAGACCTTTGCAAAAAGAATGGCGCAGGCAGCGCTATTGCATGCAAGGTTGACGTTTCAAATGAAGAATCTGTTGAAAGCATGATTGAAGAAACAGTCAAGGGCTTTGGCGGATTGGATATCTTCGTGAGCAATGCAGGCGTTTTAAAGGCCGGCAGCTTAGAAGAAATGGATATGAAGAGCTTTGAGTTTGTTACCAGAATTAACTACTCAGCTTACTATATCTGCACCAAGTATGCAACCCGCGTTATGAAATTGCAGCATGCAATTTGCCCGAATGCATTCTATGATGTGATTCAGATTAACTCTAAGTCCGGTTTAGAGGGTTCTAACAAGAACTTTGCTTATGCCGGTGGTAAGTTCGGTGGCATCGGTTTAACCCAGAGCTTTGCACTGGAGCTGGTGGAATATAACATTAAGGTTAACTCCATCTGCCCCGGTAACTACTATGACGGTCCCCTGTGGTCTGATCCTGAAAAGGGACTGTTTGTACAGTACTTAAAAGCCGGCAAGGTGCCCGGCGCTAAAACTGCTGAAGATGTTAAAAAATTCTATGAGTCTAAAACCCCGATTAAGCGCGGTTGCGTGCCTCTGGATGTGGCTCGTGCAATTTTCTACATTGTTGAGCAGGAATATGAAACTGGCCAGGCTGTTCCGGTTACCGGCGGTCAGGTTATGATGAATTAGTTTATTAAACAGAATACATATTAAGGAGAGGATTTTATGGCAACACCGGTAATTATGCCCAGACAAGGACAGTCTGTAGAAAGCTGTATCATTGGTAAGTGGCATAAACAAAAAGGCGATCAGGTAAACGTTGGCGATATGTTGTTTACCTACGAAACTGACAAAGCAACCTTTGATGAAGAAGCAAAAGTTGCAGGTACCCTTTTGGAGATTTTCTTTGAAGAGGGCGACGATGTTGAATGTTTGTTAAATGTTTGTGTAATTGGTAACGAAGGTGAAGATGTTTCTGCTTTCCGCCCCGCAGGTGAAGAAGAAGCTGCACCGGCAGAGGCTGCAAAAGAAGAAGCTGCTCCCGCAGCTGTAGCAGCTGCTGCACCTGTTGCACAGCTTTCTGAAACCGCTAAGGAGAATGTATTCATTTCTCCTCGTGCTAAGAACCATGCTGAAAAATTAGGCGTTGACGTTCGTTTTGCACAGGGTACAGGCCCCAACGGTAGAATCATTGAACGTGACGTGGAAGCTCTGTCTCAGAGCGGCGTAGCCTTCACAAAGGCAGCACAGGCAGCTGCAGCCGGCAGCACCGAACAGTTCGAAGGCACCGGCATTGGTGGCCGCGTAACCACAAGCGACCTGAAGAAACCGGTTGCACAGGCTGTTTCCGAAGCAATGGCTCCGCAGGAAGGCGTTGCTTACACCGATACACCGCTGACCAACATCAGAAAGGTTATCTCCAAGTCCATGCACAACTCTCTGTCTACCACCGCACAGCTGACCTTAAACACCAGCTTCGATGCAACAGAGATTATGGCATACCGTAAGAAGCTCAAAGCCAATGCAGAAAAGCTGGGTCTTGGCAACATTACATTGAACGATATCGTTCTGTATGCTGTTTCCAGAACACTGCTTGCGCATGAGGACTTAAATGCTCACATGTTAGATGACAAAATGCGTCGCTTCAGCCATGTAAACCTGGGCGTTGCTGTTGATACACCGCGCGGTCTCATGGTTCCCACCATTTTCTGTGCAGAACTTAAGAGTCTGTCTGAAATCAGTGCAGAAACCAAGGACTTAGCAGGTGCTTGTCAGGGTGGTACCATCAGTCCTGACCTGCTCACCGGCGGTAGCTTTACTGTTACCAATCTGGGTTCCTTTGGCATTGAATCCTTCACACCGGTATTAAATGCGCCTCAGACTGGTATTTTGGGCGTTGACACCATTGTTCAGCGTGCAAAAGAAGTGAATGGCGAAATGGTATTCTATCCTGCAATGGGTCTTTCCTTAACCTTTGACCACAGAGCAGTTGATGGTGCACCTGCTGCTAAGTTCCTGCAGGATCTGAAGAATAATCTGGAAAACTTCAGCGTACTGTTAGCAAAATAATTTGATTAAAATAGAAAGAAGGCAAATCAAATGGCTTATGATCTAATCGTATTGGGCGGCGGCCCCGGCGGTTATCTGGCAGCAGAGCGTGCCGGACATGCGGGCCTTAAGACCCTGTTAATTGAAAAGCGGTTTTTAGGCGGTGTTTGCTTAAATGAAGGTTGTATTCCTTCTAAGGCGCTGCTTTATTCCGCAAAAATTTATGACTATGCTCGTTTCTCTGATCACTACGGTGTGAAGAGCGAAGGCGTAACCTTTGACCACAAGGCAGTTGTTGCCCGTAAACAAAAGGTTGTTAAAACTTTAGTTAGCGGTATTCGTGCTCAGATGAAGGCCAATAAGGTTACTGTTGTTGAGGGCGAAGGCGTGATTGACGGCAAAGAGGGTAACGACATCGTTGTTAAAGTCGGCGAAGAACGTTACACCGGCGCTCGCCTGATCATCGCAACCGGTTCTATGCCGGTTATGCCTCCCATCCCCGGCGTGAAAGAAAACTTTGAGGGTGGCACCGTTCTGACAAACCGCGAAATCCTTGACCTGGAAGAAATCCCCAAGGAACTGGTTATCGTAGGTGGCGGCGTTATCGGTTTGGAAATGGCTTCTTACTTCAATTCTGCCGGTTCTAAAGTAACTGTTGTGGAAATGATGGATAAGATTGCCGGCCCCACCGATGCTGATATTTCTAAGCTTCTCATGAAGAACTATGAGAAGAAGGGCATCACCTTCCAGTTAGGCGCTAAGGTTACAGAGGTTAAGAAAAACGCTGTTGTTTATGAAAAGGACGGCAAAATTGAAGAAGTTGCTGCTGATAAAGTGCTGCTTTCTATCGGTCGTCGCGCTGTAACCCAGGGCATCGGTCTTGAATCTTTGGGCGTGCTCACCGAGCGCGGTGCTATCGTAACCGACCGCTTTATGAAGACCAACATCCCCAACGTATATGCAGTTGGTGACGTTAACGGTCACTCCATGCTGGCTCACACAGCATATCGTGAAGCTGAGGTTGCGATTAATAACATCTTAGGTAAAAAAGACGTTATGCGCTACAATGCAATTCCGTCTGTTATTTATACCAATCCTGAAGTTGGCGGCGTTGGCGAAACAGAAGCAACGGCAAAGGCTAAGGGTATGGACGTTGAAGTTGCAAACCTGACCATGAACTACAGCGGTCGTTATGTTGCTGAAAATGAAGGCGGCGACGGCATCTGTAAGGTGATCGTTGACAAAGCAACCCGTCGTTTGGTTGGCTGTCATATGCTGGCAAACTATGCATCTGAAATCATTGTTTCTGCCGGTATCATGATTGAAACCGAAATGCGTGTGGATGACATTAAGGAAATTGTATTCCCGCATCCCACCGTTTGCGAAATTGTTAGAGAAGGTATTTTTCAACTGTAAAATAAAATAATAAAACGAAAGGAAGTTTATTATGCCGAAGTCACAATTTATGGATCCTGATGTGCTGAGAAAGCCCGGGTTCGTTGAATTTGAGCCCATTCCGGTAAACCAGTACAACAAAACAATTAAAGAGGAAAGCAAAAACTTTTCTAAGGAAGATTTCCTGCGCATTTATCGCGACATGGCAATCATCCGCGAGTTTGAACAGATGCTCTTAGACATCAAAACCAAGAGCGAATATCAGGGCATTGCTTATAACAATCCCGGTCCTGCCCATCTTTCTTTAGGTCAGGAAGCTTCTGCTGTTGGTCAGGCTTATCTGTTGGATAAGAACGACTACATTTTTGGTTCTCATAGAAGCCATGGTGAAATCCTGGCTAAGGGTCTTTCTTGTATCCACAAGTTAGATGACAAAGAACTGCTGGCTGACATGGAAGGCTTCTTCGACGGCCGTACATACAAGGTTGTTGAAGGCAAAGAGAAAGACAAGGGTAACGTTAAAGATTTAGCGATCGACTTCTTGCTCTACGGTGCACTGGCAGAAATCTTTGCTCGTGAAACCGGTTTCAATAAGGGTCTGGGCGGCTCCATGCACGCATTCTTCACTCCCTTCGGTATTTACCCCAATAACGCTATCGTTGGTGGTAGCGCCACCATCGCTATGGGTGCTTCCATGTTCAAGAGAATCAATGGTAAGCCCGGTATCGTTGTATCTAACGTTGGTGACGCTTCTATGGGTCGTGGTCCTGTTTGGGAAGCTCTGAACATGGGTGCTATGGATCAGATCACTCAGCTGTGGGAAGAAGGCCACAACAAGGGTCTGCCCATCATCTTCAACTTCTTCAATAACCTGTACGGTATGGGTGGCCAGACTGTTGGTGAAACCATGGCTTACAATATTCTGGCTCGTGTTGGTGCCGGTGTTAGCCCGACTCAGTTGCATGCTGAACGTGTTGATGGTTACAACCCGCTGGCAGTTATCGATGCTATGAGAAGAAAGATGGAAATCTTAAACAACCAGGGTGGTCCTGTCCTGATGGATACTCTGACCTACAGAATGACCGGTCACTCTCCCTCTGATGCTTCTACCTACAGAACTAAGGAAGAGGTTGATAAGTGGGCAGAACATGACGTTCTGGTTAACTTCGAGAAGAAGCTGGTTGAAGCTAAGGTTGCTAAGGCTGATGACTTTGCTGCTATGCGTGAAGACATCAGAGAAAGAATGATGAAGATCGTTAACCTGGCAATTGATGATAACGTTTCTCCCAGAATGGACCTCGTTAAGAACCCGAATATCATTGCTGACTTAATGTTCTCCAATCAGAAGATTGAAAAGATGGAAGATCGTACTCCGGACGTTTTAATTCCGAAGGAAGAAAACCCCAGAGTTCAGAAGATCGCAAAGAAAGAACGTTTCGGTTTCGACAAGAACGGCAAGCCGGTTTCCAAGAACAAGGTTTACCAGCTGCGTGATGGTCTGTTCGAAGCTATCATTGATAAATTCTATGAAGATCCGACCTTAGTTGCTTACGGTGAAGATAACCGTG